>JAAYEG010000041.1 GCA_012728895.1 Methanospirillum sp.
CGCAGATGCCCGTCTCGTCAAGGTGAGAGCCCATCGTCGCGACCGCCACCGGGCTGTTGGAGTCGCCCGAGTGGAAGTCGCCCTGGACGATCGGCCATCCGCTGGCTGGTGATTTCTTGTCCGCCATGGCTCTATCCCGCCCTGATCATTTGAAACGCGATGATCCCCGCGATGAACAGTCCGATCGCCAATCCGTACCAGAACGAGGTCACTCCGCCGGCGACCGCCAGGGCCTTCTCGCGGCCCGGGAACGACGCGGCGAGCTTGCCCTCGCCCGAGAGCATGTTGACCAGGTCGTCGGCCACCGTCTCGAGCAGGGCGACCTGCTCGAGGATCGGCGCGTACGACTCGCCCATGGTGGTGACGATCCCGACCATCGGGTCGACAACCAGCCCGAATTCGGGAAGCATGTGGACGTACATGGTCAGTGTCCCTCCGGTTCCACGATGGGCTTCGAGTCGAGCCACGCGGCCGCATCACGCTTCGAGAGCGCGATGTACTGGTCGTAGGTGTAGTACCAGCCGATCACCGATACGACGATCGAGACGAGCACCGCGAAGAGGTCGAGGTACACGTAGCTGAAGATCGCGACCATGATCATCGAGAGGAACCCGACCTCGGCCGTCAGCATCAGCGTCCGGTCCTGCTGCTCGGACGGGCCGAGGCAGGCGTTGAAACCGTGCTGGAGCGCGATCCCGCCGAGCATGAAGATGGCCGCGAGGAGCGAGCCGCCGATCAGCGAGGATTCGAACGAGTTCACGGTGGCGCCGAGAACCGTCACCGGGACGGCCGAGAGCGCGTCGAACGTGAACGAGCCGGTGGCCATCGCGGAGAAGCCGATCATGACCATCGCGCCGACCGCCCCGAGTTCGGCGATCGACTGGATCATCACCGGGATCTTCATGGCGAGGATGTTGTTCGCGATGTAGCCCAGGATCGCGCCGATCACGAACCCGAGGACGAGCGCGACGATCGGCGACGCGATCCCGAACCGGGTCGCGAGCAGCATCGCGATGACGCCCGAGCCGAAGGCGAGCAGGCCCGCCGACGGGACGCCCGTCCCGATGCCGTAGCTGCAGAGCCGCTTGATGGTGTCCGAGCCCCAGATCAGGGCTGCGATGGCACCGAGTCCCCCGAAGAACGAGAAGAGCTGGGTGCCGGTGACCGTGTTGAGGTACGTCAGGTAGACCAGCACGAGCGAGCCGACGAGTCCGTAGATCATCAGCGTGTTGTGCGGGAGACCGCCTTCCGTTACCGTAATCTGTGCAGTCATTTCGTCACCTCAGATGTTCAGGTTCACCACCACGATCATGATCGCGACGAGCCCGCAGAGCGCCGAGGCCACGAGCGACGCGATGATCGCGCGTGGGAACCGCTTGAACTTCGGGTCGTGCGGGCCCTCGATGGTGCCCGTGATGTTGTAGGCCGCGAGCACCGCGTTCACCAGGAACATGCCGATGGCGAAGATCCCGGCGAGCGAGACCGCGACGGGCATGATCTGTGCGGCCGTCGCGTCGAAGATCCCGGGCAGGTAGTGCTCGTAGACCTCGAGCAGCATCAGGTAGATGAGCGTGCCGCCGGCGCCGCCGAAGAGGCCGCCCACGACGCCGCCCACGAACGAGATGAACGGGAGGCCGTGCCCCTCCGTGCCCTGGCTCTTGAACTCGGGCTGGGTGTCGCCGGTGATCGGGTCCTTCGCGACCTTGCCGGACGCGGACGGGATGCCCATGCCGAAGACGTAGATGATGTTGACCATCATGCAGGTGATCGCCATCAGCAGGCCGCCGCCGACGGCGCCGGTCACGGTCGCGACCACGACGCCGAGCTCGGCCGCCCAGGCCCCGCCGAAGAGTCCGGCGAGCCCGGCGCCCGCGGCCAGCATCGCGACACCGGTCGCGATACCGGGTGCCTGCCCCATCGCGGCGGGTGCGCCGCCGACGGGAACGAAGTGGACCCCGAAGCCGATCAGGACACCGCCCAGGATGATCCCGAGGAGCGGCATCAGGGCGACGGGTGCGAGAACGGCGACGATCGCGACGAAGACGACGGCGAGGACGATCCCGATCACCGAGGAGATCGGGTCGATGTCGCCGGCTGCGGCGGGCTTCGCACCGAGGGCGCTCATAGGTTCGCCTCCTCGGGTGCCGCGTACGGGCCGTAGGTCTTGCGCGCGTAGGTCTCGATCCAGCGGTCGATCACGACGAAGACCAGGATGATGGCGAAGCCGACGATGATCGCTCCCCACCCGGCGGCGATGTGCTCGAAGAGCACCGTCCGCCAGAGCTCGAGGAAGACGATCAGGCCGAAGCAGATGCCCGAGGCCGGGCCGCCGAGCTTGGACGAGAACCAGCCGTTGTCAAGCGAGTTGCGCTGGCCGGCCTCGGCGTACCGGACGATGTTGCCCGATGCCGAGATCGGCACGCCCGCGCCGAACTGCTGGTTCTGGTACTGCCGCTCCTTGCCGTAGAACGGGTTGCCCGTCGCAGAGCCGGCCGCGCCGAGCGCGATTCCCCAGACGATGCCGAGGAGCGGGAGCGGGAACGGGTGGCCGAGGACCGCGTTCATCAGGTAACAGATCGTGATCGTTGTGAAGACCGCCACGAAGGCATGGGCCATCGTGACCGAGAGCATCGACTTGAGGATGTCGATGTAGACAGGCTGCCCGAACTTGGCGAGGCTCGCGGTGCGTCCGAGGTACCCGGACGTCGCGTAGACTCCCTGCACGAACGTCGCGATCGTCGCGCCGAGGATCAGCGCGAGGACCGGGTTGACGTCCTTGATCAGGAAGACCCACGCAATGCCGGCGCCGAGCGCACACCAGAGGCCGTAGGCCGGGGGTTCGCCGGACACCGCCTTGTTGAAGATGCGGTGAATGAACCCCATCTGCGGAGCGAGCTGGACCTGCGAGTTCGGGTCGCCCTGCGACCCGATATCGGACTCCGTGTCCTCCGCAGCACCGGCCACGGCGGCGAGCGCACCTGCCAATGCGGTGATTCCTATTCCTAATACGATGTTTTCTACCATTGAGCCTCCTCCCGTGCCAGTGAATAGGCGCATGAGAGTTTGGGAAATTGCATCGCCACGTATATGAGTACAAACCCTTTGTGGTTCATGTATGGATTGGCCGAGAATTAGTTAAAGGTTTCGAATTCTATCTCCGAAAGACCCGAGTATTTGCCGTAATATCGAATTTCGCCGGGAATTCCGGGTTTTATCATCATAATTTGAGTTAATGAAAAAAAAGTTGCGCTGGGCGACTTTTGTGCCGTCGTCGGGGGCCCCGCCCCGCGTCCCGGCGGGTGCAGGGTACGCCCCGCCTGGGGTCCACGCCGCCGCACCCGCCCCGAGGGGGGTCATTCGTACCGAGAGAGGAGGTCGGTGACCGCCCGGATCTCCTGGCCCTGCCGGCGGGCCTCGGCGAGGTACGCCGCGTACACCGAGTCCGTGACGACCCGGAACCGGGGCTTGAAGAGGTCGGCGTGGAGCAGGAGGTCGAAGCACCGCGCCTCGCTGACGGTGAGCCCGAGGGGGCGGTACTCGCCCGTATCGGGACGGAAAGTGGGGTTTTCTTCCCGCTCCACCACCATGACCTGGCGGGCGAGAGGCGTCCCGGGGATCGGTTCCGCGATGCTGACGAAGACGTCGTCCAGGCGCTGTTCGGCGACGAACTCCCGGGTCGCCTGGAAGTCCCCGTCCTCCTCCATCGGGTGGCCGACGATGAAGCTCCCTGCCACGGCGAGCCCGTGCTCCCGGCAGGCGGCGATCCCGTCCCTCTGGACGTCGGCCGTCATCCCCTTCCCCATGATCCGGAGCATCCGGTCGCTCCCCGACTCGATCCCGAAGAAGACCCAGCCGATCGTGTACTCCCGGATCGCCTCCAGGATCTCCGGGGTGATGCAGTCGGCGCGGATGTCCGGCGCCGAGAGGTTCTTCGGGCCCATCACGCCGGCGATCGCGGACAGGAGCTCGACGAAGGCGTCCGGGTCCATCTCGCCGTTTCGCGACCGGTAGAGCGACCCGGTGCCGCCGCTGATCGAGATCCGCCGCACGCCGCGCTCCTTCAGCCCGGTCACCTCCCGGACGACGTCCTCGAGGTCGCGGCTCCGGATCGCGTGCCCGAAGAAGCGGGGCACCTGGCAGAAGGTGCAGGCCCCGATGCACCCCCGGTGGGTCTCGATGTAGACGTTCGCGCCCCGCACGTCCTGGGTCTCGATCCCGGGGGGGACGAGGAGCGGGGGGCGTTCGAGGGTCGCGGGCGGGGAGGGGGAGGTCGAGACCATCGTGGTGCCGTCCTCGTAGGCGATCCCGGGCACCCCGGGCGAGGGGCCCCGCTCGAGCAGCGGCAGCACCGCGGCCTCTCCCTCGCCCACCACGACGGCGTCGGGCCGGAGCTCGCCCAGCACCATCGCCGGCGCCGACGAGATGGGGCCGCCGACGTAGCAGCGCCCGCCACCCTCCCGGTGGTCGCGGACGAACGAGCGGATCGCCGGGTCGAGCAGGTGACCGGTCGAGTAGAGGCTCAGGAAGACGGTCTCTCCCGGTTCGGCCGCGAGCTCCCGGTGGATCTCGACCGCGTGGCCCCCCGCACGGATGATGCCGCCGATCAGCATGGCGCCGTAGGTGTAGAGCCCGGGCGAGATGACCCTCACGGACATGCAGCTAGGGTGGACGGGAATCCAGATACGCTTTCGCCCGTGCCGGGCAAAAAAAAAGGGGGAATGTGCGGGGTTACCGCGCGGGGATGATCAGCGAGCGCTCGCCGGCCGGCATGAACTCGCGAATCGCACCCTTCGCGAACATCCGCCGGGGCTCCGCGAAGTCGAACGGGAGCAGCGGGTCCGCGAACGTGATCTTGATCAGCGGGTTCAGCACCCACGCGTCCTGCATGCTGTAGTGCGGTGCAGAGACGATGGCGGCGTACTCGCCCTGGTGCCCGACGTTCATCGCGTAGTTCGGGTAGTTCGGACCGCGGAGTTCGCCGAGCAGGCCCTCGTCGGGGCGGATCGACATCGAGTTGGTCGAGCCGCACTGGTCCTGCAGGTCGTAGCCGAAGAACCCGAGGCGCGACCAGCCCTCCTTGTGGAGGAGCATCGAGCAGTACCAGCCGTTCAGGCCGGCGTTCGAGTTGGCCGTCCCGTGGGCCGTGGACAGGCCGGAAGCGGCGGCGATGACGCCCGCGCGCTGGGAACCGCCGAAGTGGTCCTCCATCATGGTCGGGAACTGCTCGTACTGCTCCATCGAGTAGAGCGTGACCTCTGTCGCGATGTCGTTGCACGCCTCCTGGGTGCAGGGGGCCTTGCCCGCTCCGCCGTACTTGTCCTTGACGTAGTCGTAGCCGTAGTACGAGAAGTCGTCGAGGATGTTGTCGGTGTAGGCGGCCGTCGCGTACTGCGTGAAGCCGACACCGCCCGACATGTACGAGCCGAGCCAGATCTGGTCGAAGAGCATCGTGCCTGCGGCGACGACCTCGAGGGCGGACCGGACCGGGTCGTTCGGGTACTTGCGGTCGGCCTGGATCATGTCGCCGAAGTGGCCGAACTTGATGCCGCCGGGCTCGTTCGGGCCGCGGGCGCGGCGAGCCGGGAGGATGTCGGCCATCTGGATGACGCCGGCGTGCTTCGCGGCGTAGGCCAGGTCGGCGACGGCGGCCTCGCCGGCGCACATGCGGTACGCGGCGATGAACGACATGCCGAGCTGCATGGCGGACCACCGCGAGGTCGTGCCGCCGTCACAGGTGCGGCTGACGATCGTCGGGATGTGAACGGCCTGCCACATCGCCTTGCCGACGGCCTTCTTGAGCTGCTCGGCCGACTTCGCCGGGAAGAGCTTCTCGATCGGCAGGAGGAACTGCGTTTCGATGTCGTCCGCGACTTCGTCGTCGCCGGTGAAGACCTTGACGTAACAGTCGTTGGTCAGGCCGGGGTGGGTCTCGACCATGTGCTCCTGGACGACGGCCGCGCCGGGCATCGCGTGGTTCAGGATGTGGAGGTACTCGTTGATCGTCTCGGGCGTGACCTCCTTGCCCAGGCGCTTCTGGAGCGTCTGGTGGGCGAGGTCCATCCCGACGATGATCGTCCTGCGGATGTCGTCCCACATCTGCTGCATCGCCGAGTTGTTGACGAAGTGCAGGTCGTCGCCCTCGACGAAGGTGCCGGTGGTCGACAGCTCGTAGGTCATCAGCTGGCGCTGTCCGAGCGGGATGCCGCCGAGGTGGCAGCGCTTCGGGTCGTACTGGACGATGCCGCGCTCCATCTCGACCCGCTTGCCCTCCTTGAGGAACTCGCGCTTGCGCTCGGACTGCTCAAGGCCCTTGCGCAGGAACTGGGTGCTGACGCCCGCCGGGTCTTCTCCGGCGAACTTCTCCTTCATCGCCTTCAGGAAGAGCTTCTGGGATCTCTCGATTTTTGCCATGTCTGATCACTCCTTCGGCATGAAGCCGTACTTGGTCCTGAGCGAGTGGATGCGCTGAATGTACTCGATGGCTTCCGCGTCGTCGCGGTAGGGCGTCCCGACCAGCGAGTGGTAGATCGTGGTGTGCGCCTTGAGCCACTTGTCGTCCATCGGCTTGCCGACCTTGACCTCGCGGTCGAGCGGCTCCCCGATCTGGTTCTTGACGTACTTCACGACGCCGTCCTTCTGGTCGAGGATGCAGCGCTGGAGCATGTCGAACATCATCCCGTCCTCGGCGAGCCGGAGCGAGTGCCCGTGCACGGTGGCGCCGCGGATGCCCGTCAGGGCGGGGTCGAAGAGCTCGGTGTTGATGAGGTCCTTCGCGTAGGCCTCGAGGTCGCGCTCGCGGCACTCGATGATCTGGCGGCCCGACAGGGTGCCCGGGTCGACGCCGCGGAAGCGGTAGGCCTCGAGGTAGGACCGGAGGTACGGCTGGGAAGGCCCGTTGTACATTGAGTCCGCGAACTGGATGTAGCGGACGCGGTCGCCGGCCTTCGCGCCCTCCGTCGGGGCGACGATCTTGCGGATCGGGCAGTCCGGCTCTCCGGCCTCCGCGAGCGGCGGGTGGGCCGACGGGTAGGCGGATCCGGGGGCGCGGTGGCCCATGATCAGGACGACGTCCTCGTCCGTGGCGTCACGGACCTTCGCAAGCTTGGCCTTGGGGTCCATGTACTTCCGCCGGTTCTCGGCGGGGGTGGTGGACCCGGGTCCATACTGTGGTTTGTATGCCATGTGTTGTTTCACTCCAAAGTGTTCGCTTTCATCAGTCTCATCACCTGTCGAATGACCTCCGCCACCTTCTCACGGGTCGGTGTCTGCCCGCGGGTCACCCCGCTGACAATCGCCATCACCGTCCCCTTCGTCCGGATCTTGTCCCTGGGCGGCATCACGTACGCGGTCTTCACCCCCTCTTTCGCAAGGTCCTCGAAGTCGATCGGGGCCTGGGAGACGACGATCGCCGGGATATTGCAGTTCTGAAGGATGAACCTGACCTTGTGGACCACGTGGGACCGGACGTTCCCGTGGTGCAGGATCGCGACCCTGTGCCGTTCGATCTGCTCGATCTCCTTCTCGGTGAGCCCGAAATACGCTCCGAGCACACCCCCCGCGATGCTGGGGGCATCGGGCGGAACGCCGCTGCCGGCGTTGAGCACCAGCACGCTCACGTTGTACTCGATCCCCTGCTGTCGCAGGGCGGAGGTGATGTCGCAGACCGGTTTCGTCACGTGGCGCCGTCCCGGCGACATGCCGACGACGATGACGTCGGGCGAGCGGCACTCGGATATCGTGCCGCGCTGGGCGATACCGCCCCCCTTGCCCATCCCCATCGCCTCACGGCAGTCGACGACCTGCGTCACGCGTCCCATCGGCATGGTTATCCAGATCCCTGCAGAATCACGGGGCCTCTCCGGCTCTTCGGGTCGACGAGCCCGAGCAGGATCTCGTCGGCGTTCGGACCGTATTTCGCGTAGTCGGAGACCGTCGCCTGCGTCTTCATGAACCGGCCCTCCTGCACCGAGTACGGGAACCTCGTGAAGACCGTGTCGCACGCCTCCCTGATGGCCGGCAGCGCCTCGTCGGTCACGAGCTCCATGTCGATGATCCCGACATGGGTCTGGAGTTCGACCTCGTCGCCGAGGACCGTGATGGTCCGGTGCATGGGGTGGGGGTTGGGCTTCCCCCGGGCGGGCCCGTACGGGACCTCCGCGGGGATGCTCTGCCCCTTCAGGACGATCTTCCTGATCCCCTCGATGGCGGCGAGGAGGTTGAGGAGCTGCTCGACCGTCTCGGGGTTGAGGAGACGCGCTGGCGCGACTCTGACCTGTGGATATGTGGCGTCGGTCATTCTAGGGTGGTGTGTGACTCTCAGACGGACTGCGCGATGACCTGCAGCGGCGTCTTGAACTCCGGCATCTGGCCGAAGGTGTCCTGGTAGATCTTCGCCGTGCCCTCAGCCGAGAACATCTGGGTGCCCGCGTCGAGCGCGACGGCCGCGACCAGGCACGGGATGCCGAACCCGGCGGCGTGCCGCGTCACGACGTGGTTGCCGTTGAAGACCCCGGGGCTCCCGCCGCCGTAGATCGAGTGGCTGAAGAACGAGAACCCGACGGCGACGCCCATCACGCGGCCGTAGTCGCATCCGGGCAGGCCCGTCTCGTGCTCGAGCAGGTCGTTGAAGTACAGCAGGGTCGACGAGACCGCCTGGGCGAACCGGCCCGCACCGCAGTTGACCATGGTGGCCGCGAGGGTGCCGGCGGCGGCGTAGGCGTTCCAGAGCATCGGGTCCTTCGTGTCGTAGAAGGCGAAGCCCGACTTGCCCTTCTTGCCGGCCTTGATGACCTTGTCCTCGATCGCCTTCTCGACGAGCGACTGGACGACCGTCCCGATCGTGCCGGTCTGGCCGTTCGCCTTGACAAGGTCGTAGACCAGGTTGTTGGCGTTCAGGCCCTGGTAGGCGTAGCCGAGCAGCTGGGCGCGCTCGAACGGCCCGATCGCCATGCCCATCTCGAACTCGGCGGCCTGCTCGTAGGTCGAGGCGAGCGCGGTTCCCTGCATCGCGTTCCGGTGCGTCATCATGACGTACTGGTTGACCGCGACGTTCCTGAGCGCGTAGCCCAGGCCCTCGTTGTTCTGGGGGATGGACAGGATGCCGACGACGTTCGCGCCCTGCATGTCCATGGTCTGGGGGTAGGTGCCCATGACGCCGGCCTTGATGAACGACCCGTTGAACATGTCGATGTCGTACTGGTCGATGACCGCCAGCGTGGTCGCGGACGCGACCGCGGTGATCGCGGCGTCGTAGGTGGCCGCCGCCTTCAGGCGGGCGGACGGGACCTCGACCATCAGCATCTTGCCGCCGCCGTAGGACGTGATCTTGGTGTCGTCGCCGTCCTCGACCTGGACCATCTCCTTGATCTTGTCGGCGATGGCGCCGGAGTCCTTGACGATCGAGAGGTCCATCGCGCGGTTCAGGACCTGGTTCATCTTGCCGCCGACCTTTCCGCTCGCGAGCGCCGCCTCGAGTCCTCCGAGGTTGACCGCGACGGTGCGCTTGGTCAGATCGATGATCTTCCCGACGCCGGCGTTCGTCACGGGGCTGATCTTCTCGAGCGCAACCCCACTCTTCAGCAGTTTGCCCCCATCGTCGTAGAGGTCAACTGTCTCCTTGTATTTTGCCATAACGTTCCTCTTGGTAATGCTTCTGATGTGTGCGATCTCGTGACTGAGCTGTGGTGGTGCCTAATCGAATCACTGAAAGTCGCTGCCGGTCACTAATGCACGTCCCCTCATGGGACAATCCATCTATACTCAATCGAGTTATATAAGATTACCGTTTTTATTTCGAGAAAGGTTAGAATTTAAATAAAAAGATAATTCCGCTGCGGGGGAGAATGTTCAAATATACGGTTGTATCGGGGTTTTAGAGATTGTATCGGTCTTACGCATTATTCGAGATGTAACACGAAATCGAAAAAAGGGATGATAAACCTATTCAGAGCCGCGTGCGCGGGATCAGGTGTGCCCCGCCTGGGTCGAACTCGGCGCAGATCACCGACCCCGCCTCGATCCCGAGCTCGAGGTAGCGGAGGCGGCGGATGAGGGCGACGAGCGGGAAGCCGCAGTCGAGCAGCACCCGGACCATGGGGCCGTCGCTGTCGATCGCGGTGACCCGCCCGGTGAGGTGGTTCGCCGTCCCCGTGCGGCAGGTCTCGCCCCTGGAGAGCACGATCTCCTCGGGCCGGATCGCGACCGTCACGGGGCCGGCCACCGGCGCGTGGACGGCGACGGCCAGGCTCGCGGGCCCGGCCCGCACGAACGCGATCCCGCGGTCCATCCGCTCCACCTCCCCCTCGACCAGGTTCTCGGCGCCGACGAACTGCGCGACGTCGATCGACATCGGCCGGTAGAAGACCTCGAGCGGGGTCCCCGTCTGGACCAGGCGCCCTCCGGCCAGGACGGCCAGGCGGTCGCAGAGCCGCTGCCCCTGCCCGAGGTCGTGGGTCGTCAAAACCACCGTGATCCCCCGGTCGCGCCGCAGGCCCGCGATCACCTCCTCGATCACGCCGGTCGAGAGCGGGTCCAGGTTCGCGGTCGGCTCGTCCAGGAAGAGCACCTCGGGGTCGGTCACCAGGCAGCGGGCGATCGAGATCCGCTGGAGCTCGCCCCCCGAGAGGGTCGAGGCCCGCCGCTCTTCGAACCCGGCCAGACCGACCGTCTCGAGTGCGTCCGCGACCCGGGCCCGCCGCTCCGGGCGGGGGACGCCCCGGAGGGCGAGGCCGTAGGCCACGTTCTCCAGGACGTTCATCCGGAACGCGACCGGGCGCTGGAAGACCATCGCCATCCGCCGCCGCATCCCCGTGACATCCGTCGAGCCCGGCAGCACCTCCTCACCGTCGATCCAGAGACGGCCCCGCGTCGGGGGCTCCAGGAGGTCCATGATCCGGATCAGCGAGCTCTTGCCCCCGCCCGAGGGGCCGATCAGCCCGAACGCCTCCCCCCGCGTGACCTCCAGGCCGATCCCGTCCAGCACCGTCTTCTCCCCGGCGTCCCACCCGAGGTTCTCGCACCGGATCACGCGCGCCCCCCTCCCTGCAGCAGGTTGACGCCGATGTTGACGATCAGCGCGATCGCGAGCAGGATGATCCCGAGCGCGATCGAGAGGGCGGTGTTCCCCATGGCCGTCTCCAGGCTGATCGCGGTGGTGAGCACGCGGGTGTATCCCCGGATATTGCCGCCGATCATGATCGCGACCCCCACCTCGGAGATCGCCCTCCCGAACCCGAGCGCGACGGCGGCCAGGATCGCGTAGCGCGCCTCGCGGAGGAGGGCGATCAGCTGCTGACCCCGCGTCGCTCCCAGGGAGACCAGGGTGTCGCGGACCAGAGGGTCGATCGCGGAGAGGGCCGCGACGGTGAGCCCTATCATGATCGGGAGGATCAGGAGGGACTGGCCGATGATCATGCCCGTCGAGGTGAAGAGGAGCTTGAGCCCGCCGAACGGCCCCGAGGACGAGATCAAAAGGAAGAGCAGGAGGCCCACGATAACCGTCGGGAGCGAGTAGAGGGTCTGGATCAGGTTCATGAGCGCCCGCTTTCCCCGGAACTCGCGGGAGGCGATAATCCCCCCGGCGGGAAGGGCGATCAGCGTCCCGATCAGGGTCGACGAGAGGGAGATGTACAGGGTGCGACCCGTGATCTCCATCACCTCGGGGTCGAGGGAGACGATCAGGTCGACGGCCTGGAGGAAACCCTCGGTAATCGCACTCATCCGGGGGACCTCATGCCGCGTTGCGGTCGGCGGAGGGCCGATCCTCGCCCGCTGATGCCCTGCTTACCAGTTGATTTATCAGATGGTTCATCCATATTCTTGAATATTAGAGAAAGATTCATTAACCTAATTAAACACACCGGTTCTGGTTATTTATGATCACCAAGAGACTGCTGACGGGAGCGGGCGTGCTCGCCCTGCTCCTCGTCTTAATGCTCGCCTCGTCCGGCTGCACGGGGACCACACCCCCCGGCAACGTGACGACGGCACCCGCCGACACCGGGGCCGGGACGCCCGTCCCGACCACCTACACCGGTCCGAGGACCGACCTGCTGATCGCGACCACGACCTCGCTCGAGGACACGGGCCTGCTCGACTACCTGACCCCGTTCTACGAGGCCACCCACCCGGTGAACCTGAAGATCACCTCGCAGGGCACTGGGCGGGCGATCGAGCTCGCCAAGAGCGGCGACGCCGACCTGCTCCTCGTCCACTCGCCCTCGCAGGAGACGGCGTTCATGGAGGCCGGCAACGGCGTCAACCGCCGCTCGTTCGCTTACAACTACTTCATCATCGTCGGGCCCGAGAGCGACCCGGCGGGTATCGCGGGACTCACCCCCGAGGATGCCTTCCTGAAACTGATGGATGAGGGCAAGAAGGGCACCCAGGGTGTCGCGTTCGTCTCGCGCGGCGACAACTCGGGGACCCACTCGGCCGAGAAGACGATCTGGAAGAACGCGAAGATGGACTACGCCACCCAGGTCCAGAAGTCCGGCGACTGGTACATCGAGGCCGGCAAGGGCATGGGCGAGACCCTCCAGCTCGCGAACGAGAAGGACGCCTACACCCTCTCCGACGAGGGGACATACCTCGCGTACAAGGGCAACCTGGAGCTCGTCCCGATCATCTCGGAGGGCAAGAGCCTGCTCAACATCTACTCTGGCATGTCCGTCATCCCGAAGGGCAACGCCACCGCCACGCTCGACGCGGCGAACGACTACATCAACTTCCTGATCTCGCCCGACACCCAGGCGAAGATCGCGGAGTTCGGCAAGGAACAGTACGGCAAGAACCTCTTCAACCCGATGACCGCCGAGAAGGCGGGCGAGTTCAAGGTCGACTCCTCGACGCCGGCAACCGCGACGAAGCCGGTCCTGGTCTACGCCGCCGGCTCGCTCGCCTCTCCGTTCGCGAAGGTCAAGAAGGTCTTCGACGCCAACAACACCGGCGCCGAGCTCGGCGTCTATACCGCCGCCTCGGTGACGGCGATCGAGAAGGTCACCAAGAAGAACCAGCCGGGTGACGTGGTGGCGTCCGCGGACGCCTACCTGATCCCGAAGCTGATGTTCCCCGAGAACGCGACCTGGATGCTCTCGTTCGCCAGCAACGCGATGGTGATCGCGTTCAGCAACAGCACCTCCGACTACGCCGGCGAGATCACGGCCGAGAACTGGTTCGAGGTGCTCGACCGCGAGAACGTCAGCTACGCGATCAACGACCCGACCACGGATCCGGGCGGCTACCGCTCGTTCATGACGATCCTCCTGGCCGAGGGACACTACGGCGAGGACGAGATCTTCGAGAACCTGGTCGGCGACCACTCCTCGATCACGGCCACGAAGTCGGGCGCGGTCACCACGATCGACGTCTCGACCCCCTCGCCCGACGGCACGACCCTCGTGATCCCGAAGGCCGGGGAGCCGGGCTACATCGACCAGCTCAAGGCCGGGACGGTCGACTACATCTTCACCTACCGGTCGAACGCGGTCCAGAACGGGCTGGCGTACCTCACGCTCCCGCCGGAGATTGACCTCTCCGACACCGCCATGGAAGACACCTACGCGAAGGTCGTCGTGAAGCGCCCCGACGGCTCGACCGAGGAGGGCATGCCGATCACCTACGGGGTCACCGTCCCGACCGTCGGCCGGAACCCCGACCTCGGCGAGGCGTTCGTCAAGATCCTGACCGGGCCCGAGGGTGCGGCGATCCTCTCCGCCGAGGGCTTCATCCCGATCACCCCGGCGACCCCGACCGGCCCGGTGCCGGTCGGGATCACGGCCTGATCGACCCCCCTCCCTCTCCCCCTTTTTTCCCGGGATCACCCGATCTCGCCATCCAGGACGGCGAGCCATGAGACCTTTATGGGTCCTGGAAAGGCCTTTTGAGATGAGACACCGCCAGAAACTATTTATTATATATCTGGTAATGAGAAGGCGTCAAAGCAATTGAGTCCCGGGGAGCCGATCCCCCGGGACCGGGGATGACGAAGATGGCAGACACCAGCGAACCACTAAAAACGAACCGCGGACTCGCCTCGGCCGACAAAGCGACGAGGCAGCGGGTCGCGCAGGCCGGCGGGCAGGCCCCCCATAGAAAACGGGGGCTCCAGGCGGCCGACCCCGAGACCCGGGAGCGTGTCGCCAGGGCCGGCGGAGAGGCCCCTCACCGCGTCCGCGGACTCCAGGCGGCCGACCCCGAGACCCGGGAGCGCGTCGCCAGGGCCGGCGGAGAGGCCCCCCACCGCGTCCGCGGACTCCTGGCCGCCGACGAGGAGACCCGGGAGCGCGTCGCCAGGGCCGGCGGAGCGGCCCCGCACGCCAAGCGCGGGCTCCAGGCGGCCGACGAGATGACGAGGGAGCGCGTCGCGAGGACCGGCGGAGAGGCGACCCGGGTCAGCCGGGCCCGGGCGGTGCCCGGGGCCGGGGAGGGCAGGCAACCCGGGCCGAAGCCGCGCTAGGACGAGAACGCGCACCCCTGGGGTGCCGAGAGCGGGTTCACCCCGCGAGACGCCGAGCAGCCGCTCCGGAAGGGCGGCGGGTCCCGGGAGACCGGGCGCAGCCGCACGCGGTGACGGGACCGGCTCCCGAACCGCTCTTTTTTTTGGGGCGTGCAGGCCACACCACGCCCGGTCGCTCCCGCTGGGAGCCCGCGGGGAGGTACCCTGACCGGCCGGCCGGGGCTTACAGGAGCATGAAGAGCGCCGTGACGTCGGCGAAGTCGATCCGCCCGTTCGCGTTGAAGTCGAAGGCCTCGAGCGGCTCGTTCTCAGCGACCCAGGCCATCTGGTTGAAGAAGAGCACGACGTCCTCGAAGTCGAGCCGGCCGTTGCCGTTCATGTCCTCGCAGAGCCCGTCGTCGTCGTGGTCCCGCGGGTCGTCCCCGGCGCCGGGAAGGCGGAGGACGCGGTCGGCCAGCGAGAACTCCAGGTAGTCCAGGTTGAAGTACCCCGAGAGCAGGAGCCGGAGCTCGTGGACTCCCGCCTCGAGCGGCACCGTCGTGTTCGTGAGGCCGAAGACGTCGTAGGAGAGCGTCTCGGCGATCGGCACGGTCGCCGCCGGCGTCCCGTCCACGATCAGGGTGAGCGACGGGTGCCCCCACCGCGAAGCCGCCCGCACCTCCACGAAGTACGTCCCGCCCGTGGCGACGTCCACCGTGTAGCCGAGCCACTCCCCCTCCCGGATCCACCCCACGTTGTACCCGCTCCCGTCCGGCAGGGGCTCGATATCGACATCGTCGAAACGATAGACGTTCCCGTCGTTGCCGGGCGTCGTGTCGTGGTAGGCCACCCCCTCTCCGCCGACGTCGTAGTCCTCGGCCTCGATCCGGCCGGGGACCGGCGACGGCGCGCCCGGCGCCGCGACCAGGGATGCGTGGGCGGCCGTGGCGTTCAGGCGGCCCGCCCCGTAGGCCGGATCGGCGCCGGCCGCCCCCAGGTCGTCGGCGCCCGCGAGGAGCGCGGCTCGCACCAGGTCCGCGCCCGCGTCCTGCCGCCCGGACCAGACCAGTGCCGCGATCCCGGCCGTGTGGGGGGCCGCCGCGCTCGTGCCCCGGAACACGGTCCCGAACGACCCGGCCCCGGTCACCCGGACGGCGTCGACGCCCGCGCAGTCCGGCTTCTGCCGGGTACCGGCCTCCGGGGCGATCACCGTCACGGGTCCGCGGGACGAGTAGGGCTCGACCCGCTCCGCCGCGGGATCGCCCGCGTCGATCGCCGCGGTCGCGATCACCCCCTCCACGGCCGGGTGGCCGTAGACCGAGTCGCCCGGGACCGTGTTCAGGGGGATGAGCGTGGCGGAGCCGCGCGGGTAGACGAAGACCTCGAGCGTGCACGCGCGGGCGCCGTCCCGCTTCAGGACGTCTACCTCGGCCCGGACCGTCGCGCCCGCGGAGTTGTACCAGGTCAGGACCTCGATCGGGTCGTCGTTGCCGTCCTGCTCCCGGGTGGCGGCCGCGAGCGGCGTCGAGAGGTCCGAGGTGTCGTAGAGCGCGAGGTCGTAGTTCGACCCGGCCTCTCCGAACGGCTCGTTCCACTGGAGGACCACCGTCACCGCGTCCCCGACCGGAATATCGACGTAGAGCCGGTTCTGCGAGGTGTTCGCCGGGCCCGAGAAATCGTGCCAGCCGGTCCCGTCGTCCTGGAAGTCGCCCTGGTAGTGGCGCTGCGCGTCGTTCCCGGCCGCAGAGACGTAGACGACCTCTCCCCTCTCCACCAGCCCGGCGACGTGCCCTGCCACGGTCCCGTCCTGGAAGAACGGCTCGTCGGTCCAGCCGATGTCGTCGACGATGACCGTGCACCCGGCCTCCACGAGCTCGTCGATCGCCCCGGTGAACTCGATCACGTTCCAGCCGCAGTCGTGGAAGACGAGGCTCGCGTTCGGCGCGAGGTCGTGGACGACCTCGAGCATCGCGGTCCCCTCGTCGCCGCCGACCCCGTTCCTGAGCACCGTGAGCCCCGGGGGCAGGTCGCCCAGGGCCCGTGCCGTCTGCCAGTGGTCGACGCCGTCCGAGATCACGCCGACCCGGACGCCCGCGCCCGAGAGCCCGGTCGCCTCGCGGAGGCTGGCGGCGTCCAGGATGATGTCGCCGGCGCTCGTGACCGAGCCCTCCCGGAGATCGGGTTTCTGGACCGGGCGGACCTCGCGCACCTCCGGGAGCCGGGCGAGGTCGAGGAGCCGGGCGGGCGCGACCCAGCCCGCGACGATCCCGGCCCCCGTGTCCTCTCCCTGCACCCGGTGGACGACACGCCGCACCGCGGCCGGCGACGCGTCCTCTTCGAGGATCACGTACACCTGGACGAGGTCCATGGACGGGGTCCCGACCGCACGGTTGGTCCGGCCCGCCTTCACGAAGTGGCCGCCCCGGGAGAGCGCGGACTCCACGTCGGCCCTCGACTGGTTCGGGAGCAGGAACCGGTGGTCCGCCAGCGCGAGCAGGTCGGTCGAGACCTTCTCCTCCGCGGCGGTCAGCTCCGCGGACGGCGGGGGGGACGGGGCCGGGTCTGCCGGCCCGCCGGCGGAGGCGGCGGCGAAAGACACGAGCAGGAGCAGGAGCAGGAGCAGGAGCAGGACGGGGATGGCGGCCAGGAACCGCCGGTCACCGGTCCGGTCCGCCGGCCTCGAACGCCAGGAACGCCGCGCCATCGGGGACTACTACGGCATGCTACCTAATCAGTGTTCAGGTCTGTGCACGGCCGGCGATTCCGCCGCGCTTCAGGAGATAGTACGCCCCGGCGAGCGAGATCACGACGAGGCCGAGCCCCACCATGTGCAGGTCGCTCGAGGTCTCGATCTCGAGGACGATGATCTTCCGCGCGATTGCCGTGATCGCGATCACGACGACCAGTTCGTAGGGGATCGCGCTCTCCCGGAGGTAGACCCGGATCGAGGCGAAGAACTCGAGCGTGATCAGCACCAGCAGGAACTCCCCGAAGAGGGTCAGGATCTCGTCGCCCGTCAGCAGCAGGTACGGCGGGGAGGCGAGGTCCGCGGCCAGCGTGGCGATCAGGCTGAGAACGGACGCCACGATCAGGACGATCAGCAGGAGGAGCAGGACCAGGTAGACCGCCCGTTCGAACCGCTCGATGAACTCCGGCTCCAGCATCGTACCGGGAACAATCGCCCGGCGAGCGGAAAAAAGGTTCGGGGTCGAGGACCGGTGCCGCGGGGCCGGGCGGAACCATCTGCAGTTTTTATAATGCATCATCCTCATAATGTACAGGAGCATCATGGGGCGCACACCACCTCGATCGAGGCCGGATCACCGGGCCGGGCGGGCCGCCTGGAGCGGGTTGACCGCCTGCCTGCTCCTGCTGGCGGTCCTGGCCGCCTGCACGTCCATCGCAGCGGCGACGGACCCGGTCACCGGCGTTCCGACACCGGACGTCCCGACCGACCAGCCCACCGAACCCCCGACACAGCCGCCCACCGAACCCCCGACACAGCCCCCGACGGAGCCCCCGACACAGCCGCCGACCGAACCCCCGACGGAGCCTCCGACACAGCCGCCCACGCAGCCTCCGACACAGCCCCCGACGCAGCCTCCGACGCAACCGCCGACGGAGCCTCCGACACAGCCCCCGACGCAGCCGCCCACACAGCCGCCGACTCAGCCGCCCACGCAGCCCCCGACACAGCCGCCCACGCAGCCCCCGACACAGCCGCCCACCCAGCCACCCGCGGCCCCGCCCGTCCTGACCCTGCTCACGCCCTCGGTCCAGGGTATGACGGTCATCGTCGACGGGAGCGCGGCGCCCGGCGGCGGGGGGCTCTCGGTCTCCCGCGTCTCCTGGAACTGGGGGGACGGGAGCCTCGAGGACCACCCGTTCCCGAACACCCACACCTACACCCAGCCCGGGTCGTACGTGATCACGGTGACCGCGTTCCAGAGCGACGGCCAGCTCGCGCAGCAGTTCCCGATCGTCACCGTATCCATGCCGACCACCGTCCGGACCAAGGAGCCGACGCCCGAGCCGACCACGCCCGCGACCACCACCGCGGCGACCACCGCGGCGCCCACCCCGACAGGGACGGCGACCCCGGTCCCCACCGCGACGGCGGGCCCGCCGGTCTTCGCGCTCTCGCCGCCCCGGATCGAGAACGAGACGGTCGTGATCGAGGGTACGATCGGGCCCGGCGGCCCGGGGGCCGTCGTCGACCTGGTCATCTGGGACTGGGGCGACGGCGTCCGGGACACGCAGAACACCCTCCCCGTGCGCCACGTCTACCGTGCCGCCGGCGACTACACGATCTCCGTGGAGGCCATCCAGAGCGAGGTCGACGACCCCGAGGCGCGGCTGACCAGCACGACCACGTTCCCGGTCAGCATCACGCACGTCCCGGAGACCTACCCGACCGGCACGGCGACGCCGGACGGCAACGGCTTCCATTGGCCCGCCGTCCGCCTCTTCGGGATCAACATCTTCCCGCTGCTGCTGATCCTGGCGGTCGGGCTGCTGATCGGCGGCCTCCTCTACGCCCGGAGCCGCGAGGCGACGGCGCCCGGGATCCCGACCACCGACGCCATCGAGCGGGCGGCCGCCTCCTACCAGGAGGCGCGGGAGCGCGGCGACCTGGAGGCCGCGAAGGGCCACGCGCTCGACGCGGCCAGGCTCCTGGTGATCCAGGCCGAGGCGGTGCCGAGGTACGGCGACGCCTACCTCGAGAAGGCCGAGATCTGGAAAGAGTACGCCCGGACCATCGAGGACCAGGCGGTCCCGGAGGAGGCCCCGACGCCGCCCGAGGTCGTCCTCCCTCCCCCGGTCCCCGTCTCGGAGCTGATCGGCGACGGCAGTGACGGAAACGACGGCGAGGGGGACGCCCGCGGCGAGCTCCTGGCCGGCACCGACATCGAGCCCGCGGTCTTCGACGCCGTCCTGCGGACCGCGCTCGAGATCGCCCGCGAGGGGCGCGAGGGCAAGCCCGTCGGGACCGCGTTCCTGCTCGGCGACGTCGACGGGGTGCTCGCCTACTCGACCCAGTTCATCCTCAACCCCTTCAAGGGGCACACGGCGGAGGAGCGGCTGATCACCGACGGGGAGCTGGCCGAGAACATCAAGGAGTTCGCCCTGCTCGACGGTGCCTTCGTGATCAGCGGCGACGGCGTGGTCGAGGCCGCCGGGCGTTACATCACGGTCGACACCAGCGCGGTCCAGATCCCGGCCGGGCTCGGGTCGCGCCACGCCTCGGTCGCCGGGATCACGCTCGTGACCGGCACGATCGGCATCGTGGTCTCGCAGTCGGGCGGCCTGATCAAGATCTTCAAGAACGGCCGGATCGTCCGGACGGTCTCGCCCTGGTAATCCCCCGCCTCTCTTTTTCCCGGGTGCACGGCGGCGGTCCGGGTGCGGATCATTAGGAATAGCCCGAACATATAAGAGTGCTCCGCTCCAACCGTTACAGCGAGAACCATGGATAGACGGGATGACGCATCAGTGGCCGGGACGCAGGCCGGCATCTTCAGGACGGCGACCGGTCTCTGCATCGTGGACAGCCCGACCCGGAGGAAGATCCTCGACATGCTCCGCGAAGGCGAGATGGCGTTCGAGGAGATCGTGGAACGGGTCGGGCGCGCGAAGTCCACGACCTCGGTCCACCTGCGCGATCTCGTGGATGACGGGGTCCTCGTCTCGCGCCTGGACTCCGGGGACCGGCGGCGGAAGTACTTCTCGATCGACGCCGAGTACCTCGGCCGGATCTCGGACACGGAGCGGGTCGCGGAAAACCTCGCCGGTTTCTTCTCCGGGTTCGACCCGTTCGACCTGGACCCGGTCGCCTTCTACCGCGCCGTGCTCCGGTCGATCCGGGTCACCCTCCTCGCGGACGGGATCTCGATCGACCCGGTCCTGACCGCCGCCGGCAAGGCGATCGGAGAGGGGCTCGCCCGCGCGTTCGAGGGGATGCCCCTCCCGGAGATGCTCGAGGGGCTCGCCGGTTTCTGGGAGCGGAACGGGCTCGGGTGCCTCGAGGTCCCCTCGACCGCCCCGCTCGAGCTGGTCGTGTACGACTGCTTCGAGTGCGTCGACCTCCCGTTCCTCGGGCGCCCGGCCTGCTCGTTCGAGGAGGGGCTGCTGACGGCGACCTTCGCCGGCCACTTCCCCGGGTCCGCCCCCGTGGTCAGGGAGACGGCCTGCTACGCGATGGGGAGCGGGTGCTGCCGGTTCGTGATCGAGCCCGCGCCCCGGGTGGCCCCCGGCGCGGCCGTCCGGGCCTGAACCGGGCCCGTCCTCACTCCTCTCTTCCCAAGCCGGCCTGCTCCACGCGGGCCTCCAGGGCCTCCACCTCGTCGAGGACCGCCCTCGTCGTCGGCACGCGCGGCACGGCCGCGCAACCGGCGTCGGGCGCGATCGCGGGGGCGAAGGTCCCGATCCTCCGCGCGATCGCGATGATCTCCTCCTTGTCGAACCCGATCAGCGGCCGGTGGACCGGGATCGCCGCGGCCCGGTCGAGCACGGCCAGGTTCTCCAGGGTCTGGCTCGCCACCTGGCCGAGCGACTCCCCGGTCACGATCCCGAGGGCCCCGACCTCGCCGGCGAGAGCGGCCGCGAGCCGGTACATCCGGCGCTTGCAGATCACGCAGGTCAGCCGCTCCTCGTCGCGGCGCATCAGCCCCCGGGCCCGCGCCAGGTAGTCGTCGGTGACGACGACCAGCTCGAGGTCGGGGTCGAACTCGCGGAGCACCCCCGCGGTGGCCCGGGCCTTCGCGAGCGCGTCTTCGTCGGGGGAGGGGGCGAGGGCGACGTAGAGCGGCACCACCCGGCAACCCCGGCGCATCATGAGGTACGCGGCCACGGGCGAGTCGATCCCAGCGGAAAGAAGGGCGACGAGCGTCCCCTGGACCCTCTCCGGGAGCCCCCCCTGCCCCGGCACGACCTCGTGGTAGAGGTAGCACCGGTCGCCGCGGATCTCGACGAAGACCTCGAACCCGGGGTGATCCAGGTCGACCCGCAGCCCCGGGTGGGCCGCGAGCAGCGCGGCCCCGAGCTCGGCCGCCTTCTCGGGCGAGCGGAAGGCGTGCCTTCCCGAGCGCTTCACGCGGACGGCGAAGGTGGCGGCCCCCCCGATCCCGTGTTCCTCCGCGTACGCGAGCGCGGCGGACTCCAGGGCGTCGAGCGGGGCGAAGACCGCCTCCGAGAACGAGGCGATCCCGAAGACCTTCCGGAGCCGGTCCGGGTCGACCGGGCCCGTGGCCCAGAGCCGGCCCCGCTCGATCTGCACCGAGACCCCGGGCATCCTTCGCCGGATCGCGTGCGCGAGGACCCGCTCCCAGTTCCGGCGGACCGGGTCCGACTTGAGAAAGACCTCCGCGTACCGGATCAGCCAGACGGTCCCGGTCATGCCCCGGCGACCGCCAGGCCGTACTTCTCCGCGATCTCCTGGTAGGCGTCGGCGAGGTACTCGACGCGCCGCCAGGAGAGGCCGTAGGTGGAGAGCTTCCAGGCCCGCGTCGCCCCCGCGAAGACCCCGACGATCCCCCGCTTCGAGAGCTCGTCCTGGAGAAAGAAACCCCGGCGCTTGTGGGTCTTCGCGACCGTGTCGAACGAGCCGGTCGTGTCGACCTTGCTGACCGCGTGCTTGCGGGGGTACTCGGAGATGCAGGCCGACCCCTCGATCTCGAGGAGGCGGTCGACGAAGTAGTTGGACTTCGCGACCTCCCCGTCCCAGTGCGCCGTCCGCTCCCGGACGGCCGGGAACGAGGCCATCATCGCGACCACGGTCCCGCCCATCAGCGTGCAGCCGAGCAGCTCGACCTCTTTCGCCCCGAAGGTCCGGCCCGTGAGGTCGCCCGCGATCCGGGTGGTCCGGAAGACGCGCTCCGCGTACTCGTCGGTCGTCGCGAGCACGCCCGACGGCGCGGGCGCGGCCATCGACTTGTGGCCCGAGCCGACCACGAAGTCCGCGCCCAGCGCCTTCCCGTCCACCGGCATCACGCCGACCGTGTACGCCCCGTTGTAGAGGAACGGCGCGTCGTACTGGTGCGCGGCCCGCGCGACCCCGCGGACGTCGTGCTCGTTCGCGTCCCTGTAGTCGAAGTGGTCGCACATCACGAGCGCGGGCGGCTTTCCCAGCTCCCGGACCAGCGTGTCCAGCCGCTCGGCCGCGGCCTCGGCGGTCACGACCCGGCGGTCGTCCGCGGGGATCTCGTGGACGGACCCGCCGGCCTGCTCGACCGCGAGGTACTCGGTGTAGTGGCCGAGGGACGAGAGGAGGACCCAGTCCTCTCTTCCGACCAGCGCCGAGGTCACGGCCTGGAACCCGCGGCGGGCGCCGGGGACGACGCGGGCCCGGTCCATGCCCACGAACGCCGCCAGGTCCTCGTGGAACGCGGCGAGCGGGGGCTTCGTGATCCGGTCGAGCCGGAACGGCGCCCGGCAGGCGTCGCAGACCGAGTAGCCGTCGCCCCAGAGGGCGAGCGCCTTCCTCGCCTCGGGCGTCAGCCGGCCGCCGGCCTGGATCGGCTGGATGTTGATCGCCGTCTCCTCCCGCGTCCTGAGCGCGATCCCGCCCGCGAGCTGCGTCACCCGGGGGCGGCCCGTCCCGGCCCGGATCTCGCCGACGAGCCCCTCGAGCTCGCCGAGCTTCGCGCCGAGCGCGGCCTCCTCGTCGGGCGAGAGCCCGGTCGGCAGCGCGCCGCGGTAGACCTCGCGCATATCCTCGAGGCAGAAGAGCCCCTCGATGATCTTCTGGATCCGGATGTCCATGGAGAAACTCCCGTCCGATCTGGGCGGCGAGGCGACTTATCCCTTTGTGAAAAGAGGGTTACTTCTCGCTCCGCACGGTCTTCTGGCCCCGAAGCACCGCGATCCGGCCTGTCCGGTAGAGCTCCTTGATCCCCGAGGGCCGGAGCAGCCCCTCGAGCGCGTCGATCTTCTCGGGGTCGCCGGCCACCTGGAGGGTGACGGTCTTCGGCCCGACGTCGATGACCTGTGCGCGGAAGATGGTCGCGATCTGCATCACGCCTGCACGGGGCTCGCCCGGCTCGGCCGCGACCTTGATCAGGGCGAGCTCCCGCTCGACCCGCTCGAACTCCGTGAGGTCCGAGACCTTGATCACGTCGATCAGCTTGTTGAGCTGCTTGATCACCTGCTCGACCTCGCGGTCGTCGCCGCAGACCACGAGCGTGATCCGGCTCGTCCCCTCCATCTCCGAGGGGCCGACGGCCAGCGACTCGATGTTGAAGCCCCGGCGGGAGAAGAGCCCCGTGACCCGGGAGAGGACCCCGGCCCGGTTCTCGACCAGGACCGAGAGCGTGTGCCGCTTCATCGCCGCTCACCGATCATCTCGTTGATCGCGGCCCCCGCCGGCACCATCGGGAAGACGTTCTCCTCTCGCTCGATCCGGACGTCGACCACGAACGGCCCGTCCTGGTCGCGCGCGGCCTCGAGGGCCGGCCTGACCTCCGCGGGGTCGTCGACCAGGACGCCGTCGATCCCGTAGGCTTTCGCGATCCCGACGAAGTCGACCGCCGGGAGCTCGGTGTAGGAGTACCTCCGTTCGAAGAAGAGCTCCTGCCACTGCCTCACCATCCCCAGGAAGCCGTTGTTGAGCACCACCACGCGGACCGGGATCCGGTTGTGGGCGATCGTCCCGAACTCCTGGATGTTCATCTGGAGGCTCCCGTCCCCGGCGATGAGGAAGACCTGCTCCCCGGGCCGCGCGTAGCAGGCGCCCATGGCGGCCGGAAGGCCGTAGCCCATCGTCCCGAGCCCGCCCGAGGTGATCCAGGAGCGGGGCTTCTTGAAGCAGAAGTGCTGCGCCGCCCACATCTGGTTCTGGCCGACCTCGGAGACGACCACGCCCTCGCCCCGGAGCATCTCCGAGAGCGCCCGGACCACGCCCTGCGGGTGGAGGAGGCCGTTCTCGGGGACCACGAGCGGGTGCGTCGCGCGCCAGCCGTTCACCCGCTCGAGCCACCGCTCCGTCTTCGGGCCCCCGGGCAGGCGCTGGAGGATCTGCCCGAGGACGTGCTTCACGTCGCCCACGATCGGGACGTCGACGGGCTTGTTCTTCCCGATCTCCGCCGGGTCGATGTCGATGTGCACCACCTGCGCGTGGGGCGCGAAGGTCTCGATCCGCCCGGTCACGCGGTCGTCGAACCGCGCGCCCACCGCGATCAGCAGGTCGCACTCGGTCACGGCGTAGTTCGCGTACGCGGTCCCGTGCATGCCGAGCATCCCCAGGTTGAGCGGGTGGTCGCCGCGGATCCCGCCGAGCCCCATCAGGGTGGTCGTCACGGGCGCGCCGAGCCGCTCGGCGAGCGCCGTCAGCTCCGCGTCGGCCCCCGAGAGGATCACGCCGCCGCCCGCGTAGATCAGCGGCCGCCCGGCTTGGACCATGAGGTCCACGGCCTTCTCGATCTGCCGGGGGTGGCCCCGGATGGTCGGCTGGTACCCCCGGAGGGAGACCGCCTCGGGGAAGACGACGTCGTCCGGGAGCTCGCCCGTGGAGACGTCCTTGGGCAGGTCGATCAGCACCGGGCCGGGCCGGCCCGTCGCGGCGATGTAGAAGGCCTCGGCGATCACCTGCGGGAGGTCCGCCGCCCGCTTGACAAGGTAGTTGTGCTTGGTGACCGGCATCGTGATCCCGTGGATGTCGGACTCCTGGAAGGCGTCGTTCCCGAGCAGCCCCGTGGGCACCTGGCCGGTCAGGGCGACGAGCGGGATCGAGTCCATGTACGCGGTCGCGATCCCGGTGACCAGGTTGCAGGCCCCGGGCCCGGAGGTGGCCAGGCAGACGCCGACCTTCCCCGAGGCACGGGCGTAGCCATCGGCCGCGTGCGCGGCCGCCTGCTCGTGCCGGACCAGGATGTGCTCGAGCGGGGAGTCGTAGAGCACGTCGTAGATGGGCAGGACCACCCCGCCGGGATAGCCGAAGATCGTCTTCGTTCCCTGGCGGAGGAGCCCCTCAATCAGCACTGATGCGCCGGTCGTCGTCATGTCAGTCCCTCAGCAGCCGGTTCATGCCAGCAACCACCGCCTCCACCGAGGCGGTGATGATGTCCGTGCGGGCGCCACGGCTGGTGATTACGTTTCCGTCCCGCGCCAACTTAACGGTTACATCCACGAGCGCGTCGGTCCCCCCCGAGATCGCGTCCACGTGGTACTCGAGGAGCTCGATGTTCCCGACGGCCGAGACCGAGCGGCGGAGGGCCTCGACCGCGGCGTCGACCGGGCCGGTGCCGGTGGCGGCGCTCGTGATCTCCTCGCCGTTGACCCGGATCGTGACGGACGCGGTCGGGATCGCGTTCGAGCCCGAGACCACCGTGTACTGCCGGAGCGAGAGGGCCGGCGTGCACTCGATCGCGAGCACGGCCTCGGCGATCGCGAGCAGGTCCGCGTCGGTGACCCGCTTCCCCTCGTCCCCGAGGGCCTTGATCCGGCGGACGATCTCGGCCAGCTGGGTGTCGCCCGGCCGGTAGCCCCGCTCGGCCAGCGCGGCCTCGACCGCGGCCGAGCCCGTGTGCTTCCCGAGCAGGATCCGGCGGGTCCGCCCGACCAGCTCGGGCGGGAGCGCCTCGTAGGTCGAGGCCTCGCGCAGCACCCCGTGGGCGTGGATCCCCGATTCGTGGGTGAAGGCCATCTCCCCGGCGACCGGGGCCTGGGTCGCGAGCGGGACCTTCGTGAGCCGCGAGACGAGGGTCGAGAGCGGGTAGAGCTTCCGGGTCGCGATCCCGGTCCGGTAGCCGTAGAGCCGCTCGAGCGCCATCACGAGCGCCTCGAAGGCCGTGTTCCCGGCCCGTTCCCCGAGCCCGTTCACGGTGGCGTGGGCGCAGGTCGCGCCTGCCCGGAGCGCGGCCACCGTGGTGGCGAGCCCGAACCCCAGGTCGTCGTGGCAGTGGATCGAGAGGGGCGCGATCGCGGCGAGGGGCGGGACGCACGCCTGCGCCGCCTCCGGGGTCAGCAGCCCGACCGTGTCGCAGAAGCAGAGCCGGTCCGCGCCGCGGTCGACCCCCTCGGCGAAGAGGTCGGCCAGGAACGACTGATCGGCCCGGCTCGCGTCCTCGCCCGAGAGCTCGACCAGGAGCCCCCGGTTCTTGGCGTGCTCGATCGCGTCGAAGGCCATCCGGCAGACGGTCGCCCGGTCCTTGCGCAGCTTCTTCGTGATGTGCAGGTCCGAGACCGGGACGACCAAGTGGACCGAGTCCGCGCCCGCGTCGGCCGCCCAGTCGATGTCGGCCGGGAGGGCGCGGACGTAGCAGCAGACCTCGGGGCCGATCCCGGCCTCCGCCACGAGCCGGATCCCCTCCCGCTCCCCGGCGGAGGCGGCCGCGGAGCCGGCCTCGACCACGTCGACGCCGACCTCGGCGAGCATCCGGGCGATCGCGAGCTTCTGGTCGGGTCCAAGGGACACACCGGGCGTCTGTTCACCGTCGCGGAGCGTCGTATCGAAGAATCTCAGCCTATCGGCGAATAAAACAGTCACTCATGGAGGTAGAGTCCATGGAATGATGGTCGGCGGCCCGCGATATAAAGGTGAGGATCGTGAAGATCCCCCGAACGGCCCGGTCCTAGCGGGCTTTCTTATCGGGAACCGGCGAGGTCCCCAGCCTCGACGCGAGTACGCCGTAGTTCGTCGACGCGTCCGCGCCGAAGCTCGGCGTCGCGCGGAGCGCGTCGAAGAGGGTCATGGCCTGCATGGCCTCGCTCCTGAACGTCGCCGTATCACCGTTCAGGCCGGCCGCGTACGCGAGCGACGTGTGCCGCCATCCCCGGGCATAGGCCGCGAACTCGCCCATGTACGTTGCCTTGGCGTCCAGGATCGGGACGATCGCCGCGGTGTACGCCGTCCCGTCGCCGAACTCCGTCCCGGCGTAGACCACCGTCTGGAGCGTCGACGTCGCCCGGCCGAAGAGCGATCTCGACGAGTCGAACGTTCCGGCCGCCGCCTCGAACGTGGCCGCGGCAGACGCGTAGTCCCCCGCGTTCATCTGCGACTGGCCCGCGCCGAAGGCGTCCGCGCCGTCGTACATGTCGATCGCGGCATCGGCGAGGTCGATGTAGACCGTCGAGACCGACCTGGCAAGAGCGAGGTTCGCGGCGTTGCCCGGGTCGTTCACGGCGTTCGCCGTCTCGAGACACGTCGTGTAGGCCCCCCGCGCCTGCCGCAGGAACAGCCGGATCACCGCCGGATCGCTCGCCCCCCACGCCTGTCCCCACGCCCGGGCCGCCGCGACGTACCGGGTACGCACCTCCGCGTAGGTCGTGCCACCCGGAGCCAGCGTCGGCGAGGGAGTCGGCCCCTGCAGCGGCTCGATCGCGACGGTCCAGGCATCGTAGAGGACCGGGCCCTCGACATTGATCAGGTACAGGCCCCGGGCGGGAATGGAGACCTCCTTCGCTGCCTCCGGCGCGTCCCGCTTCACGAAGACCGAGGCGAGCGTTCTGCCCCCGGCATCGAACAGTTCGGCCGATGCCGCACCGCCCTCGCTCTTCAGAGAGAACAGGACCGTGCCGGCATCGAGCGGGAAGAGCCCGGTCGACTTGACCCCCACGTCGGTCCACCCGGTCCCGGGCTCCTCGTCCACGGGCGGGTCGGTCAGGGTGACGGTCCACTCCCTGTCCCCGTTGATCGAGAGACTGTAGTCGCCCGCGTCCCCGATCACGCAGGCCATCGACGACTCGCCGTTCCCGGCTTCCAGGAGGAGGCCTGTCCCGACGGTCTCCCCCGCGCCGTCGAGGAGCTGGACGTACACGCCGCCCGGGGAAGAGATCGAGAGATAGGCGAGCCCCGGAAAGAGAGAGAAGGGCGGGGTCTCCGCCTCGCCCGTGTCCGACCAGGAAAGGTCAAGGGCGCTCGTGGCGCCGGCGAGCAGGACGGCCAGCAGGAGTGCGAGGAAGATGCGATGCATGATGCCGTTGTCCGTGACGGGGGTATTAAAACGATTGACATTCACCGGCAGCCCTCCCCGACGGGCGAGCCTTATCTTCGTATGCCGCCAAACTGAGTGGACAGGAGAGGTGGTAAACGATATGACAACGATCGACGGAACGGTCATCACCCCGTTGCGGGTGATCCCCGACGAGCGCGGCTGGCTGATGGAGATCCTGCGCTGCGACGCCCCGCACTTCCAGGCCTTCGGGCAGGTCTACATGACCACCGCGTACCCCCAGGTGGTCAAGGCCTGGCACTACCACAAGAAGCAGACCGACAACTTCACCTGCGTCCACGGGATGATGAAGGTCGCCCTGTACGACGCCCGCGAGGAGTCGCCGACGAGGGGGAACCTGGTCGAGGCCTTCATCGGCGACAGGAACCCGGCGCTGGTCACGGTCCCGCCCGGGGTCTACCACGGGTTCAAGGCGATCGGGTCCGAGATCGCGATCTTCGTCTCGGTCCCGACCCTCCCGTACGACTACCGCGACCCCGACGAGTTCCGCCTCCCGCCGGACACCCCCGAGATCCCGTACGACTGGGGGCTGCTGCCCGGTCTGAAGCACGGGTGAGGGCATGCGGCTCCTCGTGACCGGCGGGTGCGGGTTCATCGGCACGAACTTCGTGCGCGACCAGCTGGCGCGGCACCCCGACCGGACGGTCGTCAACCTGGACGCGCTCACCTACGCCGGGAACCCGGCGAACCTGGCGGACCTCGCGCCCGACCCCCGCTACCTCTTCGTCCACGGCGATATCCGGGACGCCGCCCTCGTCGAGACCCTGGTGGAGGGGGCGGACGCGGTCGTCCACTTCGCGGCCGAGAGCCACGTGGACCGCTCGATCGCGGACCCCGGCGCGTTCGTCTCGACAAACGTGCAGGGGACCTTCACCCTCCTCGAGGCGGCCCGGCGGGCCGGCGTCGAACGGTTCGTCCACGTCTCGACCGACGAGGTCTACGGCTCGATCCGGGAGGGGGCGTTCCGGGAGGCCGACCCCCTCCGGCCCTCCTCGCCGTACTCGGCCTCGAAGGCCGGCTCGGACCTGCTCGCGCTCGCGTATCACGCGACCCACGGCCTCCCGGTGGCCGTCACCCGCTGCTCGAACAACTACGGGCCGTACCAGTTCCCCGAGAAGCTGATCCCGCTCTTCGTCACGAACCTGCTCGAGGGAGAGAAGGTCCCGGTCTACGGGAGCGGGAAGAACGTCCGCGAGTGGATCTACGTCCTGGACCACTGCCGCGCCGTCGACCTCGTGCTCGAGAAGGGCGCCCCCGGCGAGGTCTACAACATCGGCTCCGGGGTCGAGAAGACGAACCTGGAGATCACGGACGCCCTCCTCCGGCTCCTCGGGAGGGACGGGTCGTGGGTCGAGCACGTCGAGGACCGGAAGGGGCACGACTTCCGGTACGCCATCGACTGCTCGAAGCTCCGCTCGCTCGGGTGGGCGCCCTCGTTCACCTTCGAGGAGGCCCTCGCCGCGACCGTCGACTGGTACAGGACCCACGAGGCATGGTGGCGCCCGTTGAAGGCCCCGTCCTGATCCTGGGTGCCGCGGGCCGGCTCGGGCGGGCGCTCGCCCGCGTCTACCCGCGCGCGGTCCTCACCGGCCACGACCTCGAGATCACCGACGGGGCGGCCGTCAGGGAGTTCGTCGCGGTTCTCCGCCCCTCGCTCGTCTACAACTGCGCCGCCCTCACCGACGTCGACGCCTGCGAGGAAGATCCCGCGCGGGCCATGGCCGTGAACGGCGAGGGGGCGGGGCACGTCGCGCGGGCCTGCGCGCGGGTCGGCGCCGTCCTCGTCCACCTCTCGACCGACTACGTCTTCGGGGGCGCGAAGGACGGCTACCTCGAGTCGGACGGGCCCGACCCGGTCAACGCCTACGGCCGCTCCAAGGCGCTCGGCGAGGCCCGCGTCCGCGAGGCGGGCGGCGACTGGCGGATCGTCCGGACGAGCCGGCTCTTCGGGCCGGGCGAGAACGACTTCGCCTCTCAGATGCGGACCCGGTCGCTCGTCAAGCCGGTGGTGCCGGTGATCGACGATGAGTGGAGCCGGTTCACCTACCTGCCCGAGCTGGCCGGCCGGCTCCCGGGGGTCGCCGCCGCGCCGCCCGGGGTCTACCACCTGGCGAACGAGGGCGCGGTCTCGTGGTACGGCTTCGCGCGCGAGCTGATCCCGAACGCGGCGCCGGTGACGGTGGGCCAGTGCCGGCGGCGGGCGCCGCGCCCCCGGTGCGCGTCCCTGCGCAACACGAAACTCCCGCCGATGCGCCACTGGCGGGAGGCGCTCTCGGACTATGTTCGCCTGGTGGCGGGAGAGGCATAGGCTACACGTCGCCGTCCACGGCCCCTGTGTGGCCGGACGGGGGTCCCTCCCGGGCCGTGCCGGGAAACCCGGTGCGCGCCAGATGGTTCGAGACGGCCGCACGGCGCGCGGGAAGGCAGGGGATCGTCCTGTTCGGAGCCGTTCCCCGCCGACCTCAACGGTGGCTCCGTCCCTGGCGGGGAGCGGGCGGAGCCAGCCGAGGGGAACCGGGCGCGTGACCGCCGTTCCGTTCACGAGGAGATCGATCCTGGCGAGCCCGTGATCGGACGGGCCCGACTCCGATGCCGCGTACTCGAACAGGTACTCGGAGCCCGGACCCGCCCTGCGACAGGCAACAGAGACGTCCGCCGGGAGGTTGAGATCGTCCCGGGTTCTCGCATTGCCCCACCCGTCCTCGGGCGGATAGCTCCCGGCCCCGCAGCCCGGGCAGGTCTCCTGCAGCCATCCCTTCTGCCGGTGGAACGCGTCGAACCCCTTCAGGTCGATGAACGCCGGCCGGTTTATCCCGAGCCCGTCCCGGAACGCCGACTCGAGAAGGGGGATCGAGTCGAGCCGGTAGCCGGCGAAGAGTGTCTCGACGGTATCGACCGCGACCGGGTCTCTCGAGCAAAAAACCGCGTTCGCCAGGATGAAGTCCGTCTTCGCGTCCGGGTCGTCGACCTTGTTCGCCGGGCCGCTCCGGTTCGGCGTGAGCGCGTCCATGACCACGAGGTCGAACCCGCGCGCACGGTTCATCGCGCTGAGGTAGTCGGGGAAGAGGCGGACATCGCCCGTGCCGAACCCATACCCCGCGTGTTCCTGCTCCTCGGGGAGCCCGAGCATGGACCCCCAGTGGAGTTTCGGCCCCCCCCGTCATGCCGCAGAAGCCGTGGCTCTTGAGGATCGGTATCCCGAGGAACACGTCGCAGTCCTCGCCGTCGCCGTCCGCCTGCTCTCTCGTCCGCAGATCGGACGGTGCACGGCCGGATCGCGCCGTGCGGAACGAAGGCGGAGACATCGCCAGGGGCCGGGGGGAGGGTGCCGGCCTCGCGTGGAATTGGCGCGCGACCGGCGGGCATCGGCCCGGGACGGGGGGGGAGGCGTGGCCATGAGCCGTCATCATCGCGATGAGCGCGAGTCGGATCGGTGAGACTGGGGCCGCGAGCCCGGAGGGCGGCCGTCGCGTTCCGCTCTTCCCGGCCGGGCGAGTGAGCATCGTAGCACCGGGCGAGGTTTCGTCCGTGGAGAGGCGGGGGGCCGCTGCGGCGCCTCGCCGCAGGGGACAGGGGCCGGACGCGGACGGGGGCCGGGCCGGGTCCCGTGCATACCCCTTCCGCCCGGCGCCGAGCTCCCCTCCCGCCCGGGCCCGGAGCAACGCGCATCCCCGGGGTTCCTATCAGACTTTATACGTGCCGAACACGATACGGTGATCAGATGAAGGGTGTCATCCTTGCCGGCGGGACGGGCTCGCGGCTGCTCCCGCTGACCAAGGTCACGAACAAGCATCTTCTCCCGGTCTACGACAAGCCGATGATCTTCTACCCGCTCGAGAAGCTGATCGAGGCGGGGATCGGCGAGATCATGGTCGTCTCGGGCAGGGGTCACGCGGGCCACTTCCTGGAGCTGCTCGGGTCGGGCTCGACCTGGGGCGTCCGGCTCACCTACGAGATCCAGGACGGCGCCGGCGGGATCGCCCAGGCGCTCGGGCTCGCCCGCCGCTGGGCCGGCGACGACCCGGTGGCCGTGATCCTCGGCGACAACATCTTCGAGGACTCGTTCAGGGACGACATCGAGGAGTTCCGGTCGGGCGGGAAGATCTTTCTCAAGGCGGTCCCGGACGCGAACCGGTTCGGCGTGGCGGAGGTCGCGGGCGACCGGGTGGTCGGGGTCGAGGAGAAGCCGGCGCACCCGAAGTCGAACCTGGCGGTGACCGGCTGCTACCTCTACGACGCCCGGGTCTTCGAGATCATCAGGACCCTGGTGCCCTCGGACCGGGGCGAGCTCGAGATCACCGACGTCAACAACGCCTACATCGGGATGGGCGAGATGCAGTTCTCGGTCCTGAAGGGTTTCTGGTCCGATGCCGGGACGTTCGACTCGCTCCTCCGGGCCGGGACCATGGTCCAGCGGCACCGGAAGGCCGCGCCGGGGGGGGCCTAGGGTGGCCCGGATCGGGATCGTGGGCACGGGCTACATCGCGAAGGGGGTGCTGATGGCCCTCTCGCGGACCGACGACCTCGAGGTCGTCCGGGTCCTGACCCACTCCGACCCCTCGCGCCGGAACGACTACCCGAGGCCGGCGCTGCTCACGAACTCCGTCGAGGACCTGGTCGCGGAGAGCGACCTGGTCGTGGTCGCCTCGGGCGACCCGGTGGGGGCGACGGCGCCGGTCGAGGCGGCGCTCGCGGCCTCGCTCCCGGTGGTGACGATGGACGCCGAACTCCAGGTCACGGTCGGCTCGCACTTCGCCCGGCGGGGCTGGTTCTCGGAGGCCGAGGGCGACCAGCCGGGCTGCCTCGCGGCCCTCCGCGAGGAGGCGCTCGCGATGGGCTTCTCCCCGCTCGTCTACGGCAACCTGAAGGGCTTTCTGAACCACCACCCGACGCTCAAGGAGATGCGGTACTGGTCCAGGGTCCAGGGGATCAGCCTCGACAAGACGGTCGCGTTCACCGACGGGACCAAGGTCCAGATCGAGCAGGCGCTCGTGGCGAACGGCCTGGGGGCGGGGATCGCGCAGGACGGCCTGCTCGGGATCACGGCGGAGGACGTACCGTCGGGCGGCGTGGCGCTCGCACGGACGGCCGAGGACCTGGGCGAGCCGCTCTCGGACTACCTCCTCGGGGTGCCCGGCGCGCCGGCCGGCGTCTTCGTGACGGCCCGGCACGAGGAGGAGGAACGGCCCTACCTCCAGTACTACAAGATGGGCGACGGGCCGTACTACACCCTGCTCCGGAACTACCACCTCTGCCACCTCGAGGTGGCGAAGACCGTCCGGCGGGCGCTCGGGGGAGGGCCGGTCCTGCTCAACAACGGGACCTCGCCGGCCGTCCAGGTGGTGGGCGTGGCCAAGAAGCTCCTCAAGCAGGGCAAGGTGCTCCGGCACCCGATCGGGTCGTTCGAGGTCCGCGGGGTCGCCGTGCGGTCGCGGGACCACCCCGACCTGGTCCCGATCGGGCTGCTCGACGGCGCCCGGCTGACCCGGCACGTCGAGGAGGGGCAGACGATCACGCAGAACGACGTGGACCTCCCCGAGAGCCGGGCGCTCGAGCTCTGGGGCGGGCTCCGCTGAACCCGTTTTTTCCCGCGGTGCACCGCGGGAGGCGCCGCCGATGCGGGAGTCCGCGCCCCGGGACCCTCGGAAAGATCAGGGGTGGTTGAATAGCCGGTTCAGGTCCGCGAAGTCGATCCGGCCGTCGTCGTTGCAGTCGAAGCCCTCGAGCGGCTCGTTCCCGGCGGTCCAGGTCCTCTGGTCGAAGTAGAGGACGACGTCGGCGAAGTCCCCGCGTCCGTTCCCGTTGACGTCGTCGTGAATCCCGTCGCCGTCCGTGTCCGTCGGCGGGAGCGTTGCCCCGGGAGATACCTGGACTGCCGATCCGCTGCCGGGCTTCACGACCCGGATCGCCGAGCTCTCATGGTACCCGGCGACGTCGCCGTTGCTCACCGTGATCGTGTACCCGGCCGCGACGTCCCCGCCGTCCGCGGACTCGAGCACGTCCCCGGCGCCGTCGGAGCTGTCGCCCCCCAGGCACCGCTGCCAGGAGAGAGCGCCCGCGGCGTCCAGCTCCAGGACCCAGACGTCCCATCCGCCCAGGTTCCCGGAGACGTCGCCGTCGCTCGACTCGGCCTCGCCGGCGATGATAGCGCCCCCGTCGGCGGTCTGCTCGACCGCGTAGCCGTCCTCCCGCTCCCCGCCGCCCGGGCAGCGCTGCCAGGCGAGCGCCGGCGCGTCGGCCGCCGAGGCGGCCGAAGCGAGGCAGAGAGCGGGGAGCGGGCAGGACAGGGTGAGAATGGGGAGGGGTATGGCCTTTTTCATGCCGGATACACCCGACCTGGCTCGCTGCAGAGTGAGAATACAACCCTGCCGAGATGAATTTCCGGCCGCCTAACGCCGGTGGCGGAGGAGCATGCTGACGGACTTGAGCACCAGCGCGGCCCCCACGAGCAGCAGGCCGGCCACGGTGACCAGGCCGCCGACCACCGCGACCAGGACCGGCACCTGGTGCGAGGCCGAGAAGGTGCTGATGGCGTAGGCGTCGACCGCCGCGCCGGCCAGGAGCAGGGCCAGGCCCGGGATCCCGAAGAAGATGAGGGGGCTCCGGGCCCCGATCAGGGCCGCGACGTTTGCCAGGACCCCCATGCCGTGGGTGACCGGGTTCTTCTTGTGCTTGTGCGGGACCTCGTACCGGACCGAGATCGGGACCTCCGCGATCGCGAGCCCGCGGGCCGAGAGGTAGGTGATCATGTCGGACTCGACGTTGTAGCCCTCGGAGACGAAGCGCTCGGTGGCCAGCAGGGCCCTGCGCGAGAGCGCCCGGAACCCCGACTGCGAGTCGGTCGACTTGAAGTCGGCCGTCGCGTTCGTGAAGAGGTTCAGCACCTTCTGGCCGAACCGCCGGTAGAGCGGGATCTCGGCGACCGTGCCGAGGAAGCGCGACCCGATCACCAGGTCGGCCCCCGCCTCCAGGACGGGGGCCGCGACCCCGGGGATCTCGTCCGGGTTGTGCTGGCCGTCGCCGTCGAACAGGACCAGCGCGGCGTAGCCGTGCTCCCGGGCGTAGCCCATCGCGTCGAGCACCCCGGCGGCCTTGCCCTGCTGCCGCTCGTGGACGAGCACCGTGGCCCCCGAGAGCCGGGCGATCTCGCCCGTGTCGTCGCCCGAGCCGTCGTCGATCACCAGGACCTCGTCCGCGTGCTCCCGGGCCTTCAGGACGAGCGACCCGATCGTGAGCCCCTCGTTGAAGCAGGGAACGGCGGCGAGGACCCGCCCCGGCGGGGCGGGTGACGGCTCGGTCGCGGGCGGGAGAGCAACGGCAGGCATGGCGGTCAGGGTGAGGCCGGAGGGCCCCGGCGAGGCCGCTCGGGCCCGGCCCGGAGGCCGGGGACGGGCGTTCGGCCTGTACAGCTCTCGCACCGCCGGTTTATGATGGTTATGCTGATCACCCGGACCGGCGGGGGAGGACGGCGGGGCGCGTCCCGAGCGCCGCGACGAGGAGGCGGATGCCGGCCTCGAGGTCGGCCAGGTCGATCACCTCGACCGGCGAGTGGATGTACCGGGCGGGGATCGAGAGGACGGTGGAGGGGACGCCCCCGCGCGAGAGGTGGATCGACGAGGCGTCGGTGGTGCCGCCCGACCCGACCTCGAACTGGACCGGGATGGCCTGGGCCTCCGCGGCCTCCCGGAGCCAGTCGAGCATCGCGGGGTGGGCGATGATCCCCCGCCCGTTCGCGTCCGCGATCGAGACGACGGGGCCCTTCCCCATCTCGACGGGCGCGTCCCGGAGCTGGACGCCCGGGTGGTCGCCGGGGACCGTGACGTCGGTCGCGACGGCGCAGTCCGGGTCCAGGGCGTAGGACGAGGTCTTCGCGCCCTTCAGCCCGACCTCCTCCTGGACCGTGAAGACGCCGAGGACCGTCGACGGCGACTCCGCCTGCCGGAGCACCTCGACCAGGAGCGCGACCCCGGCGCGGTTATCGAACGCCTTGCCCGAGACCCGGCCGTTCGCGAGCGAGCAGAAGGCGCGGTCGACCGTGACCGGCGTCCCCGGCCCGAGCCCGAGCTCCCGGGCCTCGTCCGCGCTCGCGGCCCCGACGTCGATGAACATCTCGTCGATCTTGAGCGGCTTCTTCCGCTCCTCGTCCTCCATCACGTGCGGGGGCTTCATCCCGAGCACGCCGAGCACCGGGCCCTTCGTGCCGTGGAGCCGGACCCGCTGCCCGGGCAGTATCGGGGCGAACCAGCCCCCGATGGGGGCGAAACGGAGGAAGCCCTTCTCCTCGACGTGCCGGACCATGAAGCCGATCTCGTCCATGTGCGAGGCGATCATGACCCGGAAGTCGTCGCCGCGCTTCACGGCCACCAGGTTCCCGAGCCGGTCCTCGTACAGGTCGTCGACGTGGCCGGCGAGCTCCTCGCGGATCACCTCCCGGACCCCGCCCTCGTAGCCCGAGAGCCCGTCGGCGTTCGAGAGCCGCTCGAGGAGCCGGACGAGCCGCTCCCGGCCGGCGGCGCCCTCCTCAGCCACGGACGACCCCCGCGATCCGCTCGAGGGCGGCGGAGAGCGCCTCCCGCGAGGCCGCGTAGACGATCCGGGCGTGGCCCGTCCCGGCGGGGCCGAAGGACGCGCCGGGCACGACGATCACGCCCGCGGCGATGACCCTCCGGACCAGGTCGTCGTCCATCGGCGGGAAGACGTAGAACGCCCCCTCCGGCCGCGGGAAGACGATCCCCAGGTCCTCGAGCCCGCCGCAGACGAGCTCGCGCCGGGCCGCGTACTCCTCCTGCATCGCCCCGACGCAGTCCTGGGGGCCCCGGAGGGCCGCGGCGGCCGCGTACTGCGCGATCGAGGAGGCGCAGGCCTGGCCGTACTGGTGGATCTTGTTGGCCTGCTCGACGAGTTCGGCGGACCCGGCGAACCATCCGAGCCGCCAGCCGGTCATGGCGTAGGTCTTGCTCGTCGCGTTGATCGTGACCACGTCGTCGCCGAAGCGGCCCGCGGAGACGGCCCGAACCCCGTCGTAGACGAAGTGCTCGTAGACCTCGTCGGAGATGACGGTCACGCCCGCGTCGTTCGCGTACTCGACCAGGGCGCGGACGGAGGACTCGGGCTCGACCGCGCCGGTGGGGTTCGAGGGCGAGTTGATGACCAGGACCTTCGCGCCGTCGAGCCGCTCCTTGGCGGCCTCGACCTCGATCCGGAAGCCATCGCCGGTGGGGAGCCCCTCGGGCCGGCCCCCCGCGAGGGAGGCGAGCGCCGCGTAGGAGACGAAGGCCGGGTCGGCGTGGAGGACCCGGTCGCCCTCGTCGACGAGCACCTGCATCGCGAGCAGGAGCGCCTCCGAGGCGCCGGCGGTCACCATCACCTGGTCGGGGGCGTATTCGAGCCCGTTCTCGCGCCGCGACTTCTCGACGATGGCGTCGAGCAGCTCCGGGATCCCCACGTTCGGGGTGTACCCGGTCTTCCCCTCCGCGAGGGCGCGGCAGGCGGCCTCCTTGACGTGGTCGGGCGTGTCGAAGTCGGGCTGGCCCAGGGTCAGGTTGATCGAACCGGGCCCGGCGCCCTCGAACCATTTCCGGACCCCCGAGGGCGCGAGCCCCGTGACCCGGCGAGCGTAGCGTGTCATGTTACTCCAGCGTGGTGTGGCGTGTCTTCATCTGCTTCTCGTCGACCTCGCGGAGTTCCATGAGCCGCGAGATGACCGCGTCGGCGAAGACCATCGCGGCGGTCTCGAAGAGGGTCCCGAGCGGGGCGAACGACTTGTGCTCCCCGGTCATCTGCCGCCGGTCGAACTCGGACGAGGCGTCGGCGCCCGCGTCCCGGCTCGACTCGATCTCGACCACGACGTCCGCGATGGTCGCGACCCCGGACTTCGGGCTGGCCGTGACGACGCAGAGCCGCCCCCCGATCTCCTTGGCCGTCTCGGCGATGTCGACGATGGTCCGGGTCCGGCCCGAGCCCGAGAAGATCACCATGACGTCGTCGGGCCCGAACGAGGGCGTGATCGTCTCGCCCACGACGTAGGACTGGAGCCCCAGGTGCATCAGGCGCATGGCGAACGCCTTCGCGACGAGCCCGGAGCGGCCCGCGCCCATCACGAAGACCCTTCGGGCCCCCGCCACCGCCTCGATCAGCCGGTCGGCGTCCTCGTCCTCGAGCCGCTCCGCGATGAGCGCGATGCGGTCCGCCATCAGGCCCATCATGGCCTGGACTCTCCCTCCTCCCATTCGCTTCAGGCGTGGTCGCCCATGGGAGATGATGGTTCCGGGCCGGGGCTCCCGTAGAGCCGGAGCCGGCAGAAGAGGGCGGGGGCGCCGGCCATGCACCAGGCCCCGATCCCGGCCGCGACGAGCCCGAGGGCGGCCCCGGCCCCGGGGGAGCCGGGCGGGAGGAGCGCCGGGACGCCGAACCAGGCGAGCCCGATGACGGCGAGGCCGAGCAGGGTCGCGGCGAGCCCGGCCCGGGCCGACCGGAACGACCGGCAGCCCCGGTCGAGGTCGTGCCCGGCGACCAGGCCGAGCCCGAAGCCGGCGGCGACCAGGGTGTTCTCGATCGAGACGGGGGCGAGGTCCGAGACCGGGCCGGTCCAGGAGGGGTCGGGGGCCCAGGGGCCGGCCGCCAGAGCGACGGCGGCGGCGGCCCCGACGGCGCCGAGCGAGAGGGCGGCGGCGGCGAGGAGCCGGCCCCGGGGGGTGAGGCGGCGGGCGGCCCGGAAGAGGGCCGGGCCCCCGCCGAGGAAGCCCGCCAGGACCGCGAGCCCGAGGAGCCAGCCCCCCAGAACGTCGACCGGGTAGTGGACGCCGAGGGCGACCCGCGAGAGCCCGACGGCGAGGACGGCGCCGGCGGCGGCGAGCGTGAACGCGGGGCGCCGGGCGCGGAGGGCGAGGACCGTCCAGAGGGTGAGGGCGAGCTGGGCGTGGGCCGACGGGAGACCGAACGAGTCCTGGAGCTCGTATGGGACGACGGCGCCCGAGACCCAGTACGGCCGGGGGGCCTGGAGCAGGAGCTTCGCGATGTCGTTTGCCACCGCGGTGACCGTGAAGACGAGGCTGAGCCGGAGCGCGAACTCCCTCTCGCGCCACCAGGCGAGGACGACGACCACCCCGAGGAAGAAGGCGGGCGACCCGGGCGCCGAGGCGGCGATCAGGACGGGGGTGGGGACCGGGAAGGACTGGAGCCAGATCACGGGCCCGATCTCCCAGGTCATACGAGCAGATGGGAGCGCGTCGCAAAAAAGGGGAGCTGCCGGGGGCCCGGGGTGCAGGGCGCCCCGTCCAGACGCGCCGGGACGTTCGCGAACGTTTATCTGTGCCAGAACGAGATTCAGTACGACAGAGCGCCATCACGCTGCCGCGCGGTTTCCGACCTCCCCGCGCGACTCCCGGACCCCCCGCGCGCGGTGGGGGCGGCGGGGCGGATGGTCTCCTGGAGCCAGACCATGAAAGGTCCACGACTGATACCCATAATCCTGCTGCTCGCGTGCCTCTGCGCGGGCGCGACCGTCGCGACGGCCGCCGGCCTCTCGGGGTCGACGGGGCTCGCGGCGCTCCCGAACCTGGGGTTCGGGGCCGGCGGGCTCTTCGAGAAGCCCGCGAACGACCAGGCTGCGGCGAGCGCGCCCGGGGCGCCGGTGACCGCCGCGAACGGCGGCCCGACCTACCTCGAGGCCCGCGCCTTCTACGAGGCCGGCGGCCAGGCCTGGAGCCGGGCCTGGGGCGCGAGCGAGGTCCCGCTGATCCGGCAGTACCTCGTGGAGGCGAGGGGCGCGTACGCGAACTGCCTCGCCACCGCGAACGCGGTGAACGACCCGGCGAACGGGGCGAACCTGGCGCTCGTCAGGACGATCTCGGCCGCGTACGTCGACCTGGCCGACGCGGCGCTCGCGATGTACGACGGCGCGGACGTCTACGCCGCGGGCCGGGCGCGGATGTCGGCCGGCGACTACCCGGGAGCGGCGACCTCGTTCGGGGAGGCGGCCGCGAAGTTCGATACCTCGCGGGCGCTCTTCGCCCGGGCGACGGCGACGCTCCAGTCGGTGGTCTACGCCGGGACGGAGTTCGGCGACGGGACGGCCTACACGGCCGCGATCGTCCCGATCCTGGACGCGAAGGGGGCCTACATGGGCGAGTTCGCGGTGAACGCGCGGGCCTGGCAGCACACGGCGCTCGCGTATCTCGCGAGCGTGAACGGCGACCGGGCGATGTTCGAGAGCGAGGCGACGACGGCGATGGGGCTGTTCGACTCCCTCCGGTCCTCGGCGGCATTCGGCGCGGACGCCACGAACAGCTACGGTATCCTGGCGTCGCTCCTGGGGATCACGGAAGCGCCGACCCTCCCGCCGACGGCCGCCCCGACGACGGTCACGACGACGGCCCCGACCGTCCAGCCGACCACGATCAGGACGGCGGTTCCCACCACCCGGCCGACCACGATCAGGACGGCGGTCCCCACCACCCGGCCGACCACGATTAAGACGGCGGTTCCCACCACGAAGAAACCGACCACGATCAGGACGGCGGTTCCCACCACGAAGAAACCGACCACCAAGCCCACCACCAAGCCGACAACGGTCGCGACCACGCTGGCGCCCCCGATCCCGACCACGCTGGACAAAACCCTCCCCTCCTCCACCGCTACGGCCCCCACCGTCGACATGGGGTTCTGACGGGGGCCCTCTTTTTTCGCGCCCGCCGGCGTTCCACGCTCCGCGCAGCCCGACCGCCGCATCGGTCCGCAGCCGGCGCCGCGGGCCCGGCGGGCCGCCATCCCTGGCACGGGCGAGGCCGACGGGAGCGGAGGAGGTGCTGATCGACGATCGCAGAGGCCAAGGGGGGAGGGCGCCCGGATGAGCGCGCGGGCCCGGGGAGAAAGACCGGGGACCCGGTCCCCGGGCGGGCCGGACAAAACCCTGGCTCCACCCTGGCCCCGTTCCACGCGGGGCCGGACGGGGGCCGGGCGACGGTCCCCGGGAACGCGATGGGCAGGGGCGCCGGGACGCCGTGAACCCGAGGCACCCCGCGAGGGGCCACTCCGGGCAGGCGCACCCCTCCCGCCGTCGACCGGGGCCGGCGTCCACCGGGAGGGCCCGGTGTCCGGGGGCAATTTCGGAATCTTTTTTTTGATCTATCGGCCAAGTAGACTCCTGGTACGCCATCCGGCAGGCACACCTGTTCCCGCCGCCGCGGTTCGAGACTCCCGGGCCGCCCGCACCCGTCCAGGGACACGGATGGCGGTCCCGGAGGTTGTTCCCGTGAAGCACCCCGTGCCGACCATGCTGATCCTGCTGGCCCTTCTCATCGTGTCCGGCCCTGCAGGCGCGTCGACCGTCGACCACTCCGCCGTTCTCAACGCCGCCGGCTTCCCGTCCCCCGCGGGGCCCGTGACCCAGGCGGTTCAGACCATGACCGTCGACCCCGGGGAGCGGTTCGAGCTCTCGGGGACGATCACGAGGCTCCCGTACGGGCTGCCCTACCAGGGGACCCTGAACCTCCAGGAGCAGCCCCCCGGCGGCACCTTCCAGTGGGTGGACACCACCTCCACGGCAACCGACGGGAGCTACACGTTCGGGGTCTCCCGGTCCGTCCCGGGGGTCTACCGCTACCGCGTCGAGATCCCCGGCTTCAGCATGTCGGGCGACGAGTGGTCGGTCACGGTCCGGGGGACGCCCACGACACCAGCGCCCACACCGACAACCATCATGCCAGCCGGGCAGTATAGCCAGGCCAGGGCCTACTACCAGGCTGCGGGGGTTGCGTGGAGCCAGGCCTGGGGGGCCTCCGACATCGTGCTGATCCGGCAGTACCTGGGCGGGGCGAAGGCCGCGTACACGAACTGCCTCTCCACCGCGAACGCGGTGAACGACCCGGCGAACGCGGCGAACCTGGCCCTGCTCAGGACGATCTCCTCCGCGTACATCGACCTGGCCGACGCGGCGCTCGCGATGTACGACGGCGCGGACGTCTACGCCGCGGGCAGGTACCAGATGACATCAGCGAACTACGCGTCGGCGGCGACCTCGTTCGGGAGCGCGGCAGAGAAGTTCGACTCCTCGAAGACCCTCTTCGCCCGGGCCACCGGCAGGCTCCAGTCCGTGGTCTACGCCGGGACGGAGTTCGGCGACGGTACCGCGTACACCGCCGCGATCGTCCCGATCCTGGACGCGAAGGGGGCCTACATGGGCGAGTTCGGGATCTACGCCCGGGCCTGGCAGCACACGGCGCTCGCCTACCAGGCGAGCGCGAACGGCGACGGGGCGACCACAAGGAGCGAGGCCCAGCAGGCGATGGCCCTCTTCGGCAACCTCCGCTCCTCGGCGGCGTTCGGCGCGGACGCCGCGAGTAACTACGCGATCCTGGCCGCGCTGGTCGGCGGCAATCCTGATGAACCGACTATCCCGCCGACGGACGTCCCGACCACCATTAAGACCACGGTGCCCACAATCAAACCGACCACCATTAAGACCACGGTGCCCACAATCAAACCGACCACCATTAAGACCACGGTGCCCACAACCACACCGACCACCAGAAAGACCACGGTGCCCACAACCACACCGACCACCAGAAGGACCACGGTGCCCCCGACAAAGACACCGACACCGATAGTGACGCATTTCAATACCTGGACCATCCCCTTCACGGCGGCCGAGATGGGCGCCACCTCGGGCAACCAGGTCAAATGGCACTGGAACTTCGGGGACGGCGGCACGTCGACCGCGAAGAACCCGACCCACACCTACACCCGCGAGGGGTGGTGGACGGTGACCCTGAAGGTCACCTACAAGGACGGCTCGACCCGGACCTTCTCGGAACCCGACTACGTCCATACCTACTACGTGTAACTCGCCCGTGACCATCCCGGCCGGGGCACCCCTCCGGCCCCTCTTTCTCTCCCGGAGCGCCGGGAAGACACCCTCGCTGCCGAGGAATTCCATCCGCGATAGGCAGATATCCTCCGATCCCTGGTACCCCTGAAACCCCGCGGTGCTTACGGGGGCGAGTGCCGGGGCCGGCGCCGGGAAGCAACGTTTATCGTCGCCCGGGGGCCAGGTACGATCCTGGAGCGCCGGCGTCCGGCGGGCCGGCGGACATGGACCGTCCCGCGCCCGATTCGAGAACCGGCGCGCTCCAGGGGACGATACTGGGATGACCCCGCTGCCACGCACACTCCTCGCACTCCTCGCACTCCTCGCGGTCGCGCTCCTCGCCGGCGCGGCCGCCGCCGACACGACGCCCGTTCCAACCACCTCCCCGGGGGACGGCGGCGCACAGGCCCGGGGGATCGTCACCGGGACGTTCGCCGCCGGGCAGCCGTTCCGGATCAGCGGCTCGGTCGCCTTCGCCGCGACCGGGCTCCCGACCGCCGGCGCGGTGGTCCTGCTCCAGGAGCAGGGCCCGGACGGCGGCTGGACGGACCTGGAGCGGACGACGACCGACGCGGACGGCGACTACGCGTTCGTCCTGACGCGAGGCGGGGCGGGGACCTACCGGTTCCGCGCCCTGATCGACGGCGTCCAGGTCGAGGAGGGATGGCTGGTGACGGTCGGGGACGGCGGTTCCCCGGCGCCGACGCTCACGACGCCAGCGCCGACGCTCACGACGCCGGGGCCGGCGGAGAGCGCGGCCCCCCCGGCCGGAACCGGGACCACCTATGCCGACGCCCGGGCGCGGTACTCCGACAGGGGGCTCGCCTGGAGCCGGGCCTGGGGCGCGAGCGACCCGGCGGAGATCCGGCGGCACCTCAACGAGTCGAAGGCCGCGTACTCGGCCGCCCTTGAGACGGCCATCGCGGTGGACGACCCGTCGAACGAGGCGAACCTGGCCCTTGTCCGGACGATCTCGACGGCCTACGCCGACATGGCCGACGCGGCGCTCGCGATGTACGACGGCGGCGACGCGTTCCGGGAGGGGCGGAGCGGGATGGACGGCGGGGCCTGGGGGGAAGCGGAGAACTCGTTCGCCGCCGCGGCCGCGTTCTTCTCGAACTCCGCGGTCCTCTTCGACGAGGCGACGGTCCAGCTCCAGCGGGCCTCCTACGCCGGCACGGAGTTCGGGGACGGGACGGCCTACACGGAGGCGATCGTCCCGATCCTGGACGAGAAGGCGGCGTACGTGGCCGAGTTCGCCGAGTACGCCCGGGGCTGGCAGCACGGGGCGGCCGCCTACGCGGCGAGGACGGCCGGCGACGAGGCGAGGTTCCGGGACGAGGCGAACCTGGCGATCGACCTCTTCGACGGGCTCCGGTCCTCTGCCGCGTTCGGCGCGGACGCCGCGGCGAACCGCGACGTCCTGGCCGGGCTGCTCGCCGCGTGAACCCGGGCCGAAACGGACGGCGGGGGGGGGGACGCCCCCCCCATGAAGATTATTAATACCGTGGCGTTCTTCAGGATCCCATGACACCAGGCCACACGCCCCTGCTCGTTCTCGCGCTGCTCCTCGCAGCCCTCGCGGGCTCCGCCGCCGGCGCGGCCCTCGCCCCGTACCAGCCCGCGAAGACCTGGGACGGCTCCGTCCCGGGGAGCGGGCAGCCCGGCTACCTGCAGGGGATCGCGGTCGACGGCGGGGGGACCGTCTACGTCTCCTCGGGCCTGGAGGACGGGATCGCGACCTTCACCTCCGACGGGACGTACCTTTCCACCGTCCGGGCGCCCGGCGGCGAGCGGATGACCGACCCCTCGGAGCTCGCGGCGGACGGCGCGGGGAACCTCTACCTCGCCGACTGGCGGGCGGCGCCGGACGGCCGGCTGCTCGAGAACCTGGTCGTGAAGCTGGCCCCGAACGGCGGGCCGATGACGACGGTCCTCTCGGTGCCCGGCGAGAAGAAGATCACCGACCTCGCGGTCGACCCGGCCGGCCGGCTCCACGTCTACCTCGACGCCTCCGCCGCCGGCGGGGCGACGGTGCAGGACGAGATCCGGGTCTTCTCGCCGGCGGGCGCGCCCGAGAGGACGCTCGTCCTCCCGGACAGCGCCGGGCCCTCTCTCGCCGTCCTGCCCGACGGCCGCTACCTCGTCTCACACTTCTACGAGGTCCGCGTCCTGGACGCCGCCGGGACCCTGCTCGAGACCTGGGGGGCCGGGTGGTCGACCGGGAACCGGGTCTTCGACGGGATCGACGACATGGCCGTGGGGCCGCAGGGCCTCGTCTTCGTCGTGGAGTACCCGCGGGCCCGGGTGCGGGCGGTCTCGCCCGCCGGCGAGGTGCTCGCCTCCTGGCCGATCGAGTCCGACCCCGGGGATGACGGGGGGGAGCGCAAGTCCGTGGCGACGGACGGGGACGGGAACGTCTACGTCGCCAGCGCCGTCCTGGGGAAGGTCCAGACGTTCTCGCCCCCGGGCGGCGCCGGGACGGCCCCTACGGCGACGGCGGTCCCGGGTACCGCCACCTACGCGGCGGCCCGGGCCTCGTACGCGGCCGGCGGGGCGGCCTGGAGCCGGGCCTGGGGGGCCTCGGAGATCGGCGAGATCCGGGAGCACCTGGCCCGGGCGAGGGCGGAGTACGCGGCCGCGCTCTCGAGCGCGAACGCGGCCGTGGACCCGGCGAACGGGGCGAACCTGGCGCTCGTCCGGACGATCTCGGGGGCGTACGTCGACCTCGCCGACGCGGCGCTCGCGATGTACGACGGCGCGGACGTCTACGCCGCGGGCCGGGCCCGGATGGCGGCCGCGGACTACGGTGCGGCGGCGACCTCGTTCGGGGAGGCGGCCGGGAGGTTCGACTCCTCGCGGGCGCTCTTCTCCCGGGCGACGGCGACCCTCCGGTCGGCGGTCTACACCGGGACGGAGTTCGGCGACGGGACGGCCTACACGGCCGCGATCGTCCCGGTCCTGGACGCGAAGGGCGCGTACATGGGCGAGTTCGGGTCGTATGCCCGCGGGTGGGAGCACGCGGCGCTCGCGTTCCGGGCGTACTCGGCCGGGGACCGGGGAGGGTTCCTGATCGAGGCGGACCGGGCGATCGCGCTCTTCGACGGCCTCGGGTCCTCGGCGGCGTTCGGCGCGGACGCGGCGGCGAACCGCGAGATCCTGGCCGGGATGGCGGCCGGCGCGTAGGACCGCCGCGGGGGCCGGGCCGGACCCCCCGGGGGAACGGCGGCCCCGCGCCGTGGGACCGGGGGGCTAGCCCCGGCGGCGGCAGAGCAGGGCGGCGCCGGCCAGGGCGGCGAGCGCGGCGAGCGCCCCGGGGCCCGGGGTTTCGGTCGTCGCCGGGGTGACGTTCCCGGTGGCGCCGGGGGTCGGGGTCCCGGCGAGGACCCGGAAGTCCGCGACGGCGGCGGTCCATGCATCGACGGACTCGACCCGGACCCGGTAGTCCCCGGGCGGGAGGCCGGCGGCGGAGGTCGTCCAGGAGAAGGTGTTCCGGCCGCCGTCGCCGGCCAGGACGGCGGCGTGGCCCGAGAGTCGGTCGGCGTCGGCCCCGGACGCCCGGACCGAGACGGCCAGGTCGTTCCCGGGCGCCAGGTTGGTGGTGCCGGCGACGGCCAGGTCGGCGCCCGGCGCCAGGTCGGCGACCCGGAGGGCGATCGAGGGGTCCTCGACCCGGAGGGCGAGCCGGGCGTAGGTGTCGTCGACGGCGTCGGCGTCGAGGCGGTCGGTGAGAGCGTCGGCGGCCGCCGGGCCCTGGAGCCGGCCGGGGCCGGAGACCACGAACGAGGTCCCCTCCCGGTCCGAGACCAGGGTCCGGTCGCCGGAGACCGACGCGAAGACGTCGAAGCGGCCGTCCGCCCCCGGGTGCTGGACCACGACCTCGTAGCCGCCCGGGGCCATGGCCCGGGTGGCGTCGCGGCCGAGCTCCAGGTCGAACGCGCCGTCGGCGCCGACGGGGACGACCGAGCGGGCGTAGTGGTTGGTCCCGAAGATCCAGACGGCGACCCCGGCGGCTGGCCGGCCCCCGGCCGTGCCGGTGACGGCGAGGACGTCGCCCCGCGCGACGGCGGGGGCGGAGAGGTTCGCGGTGACGAGCGGGCGGTCGAGCCGGGCCCGGGCGATGGAGTACGGGGCGTTCCCCAGGGCGTCGGCCGGGTTCGGGGCCGCGACGGCCCAGACGGTGTAGGTCCCGGGGTCCAGGCCCAGGTTCGCGGTCGACCAGCGGTAGTCCCAGGCGCCGTCCTCCCCGGCGGCGACGGTGGTGAAGGTCGAGGCGTTCCCGGCGGCGACGGGGGCGCCGTCGGAGAGCCGGGCGCCGCCGGCGGGGAGGTTCGGGCCGGTGACCATGAGGTGGACCGTGGCGGAGGCGGTGCTCGTGCCGTTGAACCGGACCTCCTCGCCCAGGTGGACGGGACGGCCGTTCTCCACGGCGATGCTGATCCGGCCCTCCCCGACGGTGACGGACGATGAGGCGGACCGCCCGCTCCCGGGCCTGTCCAGGGCCTGGACCCGGACGACGTACTCCCGGGCGGCGGTCCCCGGGCCGGTCGAGAACCCGACCGTCCGCCGGCCGCTGGCGTCGGCGACGACCCGGGCGTACCACGGGTTGGGGCCGCCCGGAACCTGCGGGACGTCGTTCGCGACGGTCCGGCCGCCGGAGTAGGCGAAGGCGCCGACCGCGGCGTCGCCGGGGGTGACGCCGGCCTGGCCGGGCTTGATCCGGGGCGGCTCCCCGTCGCCGTCGAGCGAGGCGGTGCCGGAGACCCAGAGGGCGTAGGTCCCGCCGGGGTCGCCGGTGACCAGGACGGCGAACTCGCGGGAGCGGGTCACGGGCCCGGCGGGGACGGTCTCCAGCCCGAGTTCGGGGTCCCCGAACCGGACCTCGACAACGGGGGTGACGGTCCGGCCCTCGTAGTCGTTCCCGGCGGGGTCGCGGTAGTTGGCCTTCATGCCGTTGAGGTCGCACTCGGCCCAGACCCGGTACGAACCGGCGGGGTAGGCGGGATCGGCGGTGTCCCAGACGGCGCCGCCGGTGCCGTTGCCCCGGACCAGGAACGAGGAGGAGGTGACGGGGAGGTCGACGAGGGTGTTGGCGTCGCCGGTGTCGTCGAGGAGCGAGCGGTAGACGTAGCCGGCGGGGGCCTGGACGCGGACGGTGACGGGGGCGCCGGCGCCGCGCTGGACCAGGACGGCGTCCAGGTTCGAGTCGATCCGGAACGAGACGAGCCGGCCGCGCGGGACGGTCCGGCTGGTGACGTCCTGGCCGGTGGAGACGTCCCAGACCCGGAGGGCGAGCGACGGTTCCCGGACGGTGAGGGCGGGGGCCCGGTTCCGGGCCAGGTTGTACCAGGCGCCGGTCCGGGTCCGGGAGCCGACGGTGAAGCCGGCCGGGTCGGAGACGACCAGGGTCTCGTCGGGGGCGGAGGAGAGGAGGTCGGCCCCGGGCCGGAACCAGGCCAGGGTGTCCCCGGCGGAGATCCCGGCGCCGGTGACGTCGAGGTTCTCTTCGCCCAGGAAGACGACGGCGCCGGGGACCCGGACGGCGGAGGGCGAGGGGCCGGCGGCGAGGGCGGCGGCGGTGGCGCGCTCCGCGCCGGGGTCCGGGGCGGTGTCGTCGACGGGGCGGCCGGGATCGGCCGGCGGGGTGCGGGGGACGGTCGGGGGGCTCGCGCCGCCGTCGGCGGGGAGGTCGCCGGCGGTGGTCGCGGAGGGCAGGTCGCCGTCGGCGGCGGGGGCGTCGACGGCGGTGGCGGGGAGGTCGCCCGGCGGCGCCGGCGGGCCGGCGCCGGTGGCGCTCCCGTCTCCCCGGACCGGCGCCACGTCCGGCGGGGTGCCGGCCGGCGCGTCGCCGGGGGACGTGGTCACGGGGGGCTTCGCGTCGGGGGGCACCGGGCCGGTGTCGATCCCGGCGGGGGCGAGGGCGGACGCGGCGGCGACGAGCGCGAGCGCGACGAGGAGCGCGACGGCCGGCCGCGGGAGGGTGCGGGGGGGCTGGTTCATGGCGGGGTCACCTCGCAAAACGGGGGCCGCGGGCGGCAGGGGCCGGCGGGGGCCCGGACGTTCGTGCGTGCAACGGACCTTCGCCGGGTCCCGATATAGCGTTTGCGGCGGCGGGGGGGGAAAAAAAGGGGGACGTCAGAGGTGGTTGAAGAGCCAGGTGACGTCGGCGAAGTCGATCCGGCCGTTGTTGTTGTAGTCGAAGGCGCCGAGCGGCTCGTTCGCCGCGATCTAGGTCATCTGGTTGAAGAAGAGGACGACGTCGGCGAAGTCCAGGCGCCCGTTGCCGTTGACGTCGGCGTAGAGCCCGAGGTCGTCAGGGTCGGTGGGGACGCCCACGCCGCCGGGGACCGCGACCACGCCCTCGGCCAGGGTCCGGGAGGTGAGGTTGGCCCAGGTGGAGGGGTTGCCGACGTCGTCGTAAGCGCGGGTGCTGAAGACGTAGGCCGTGCCGGGCTCCAGGCCGGCGAGCCCGAACTGCCGGGTGCCCGCGGGGACGTCCGCGAGTTCCCGGTTATCCAGGTAGACCCGGACCTTCACGAAGTCCTCGCCGACGGGGTCGGTCCAGTTCCAGGCGAGCGAGGTCGTGGTCCGCGCGGTGACGCGGAGGTCGGTCACCGGGGGCGGCGGGGGGCGGTCGAAGACGGCGAAGCCGGCCGGCAGGGTCGCGGTGATGTTGCCCGGTTTCGAGACGACCACGTTGAAGGCGCCGGGCTCGAGGGTGGCCGGCAGCGCGAACGAGCAGGTGATCTCGGTCGGGGACTTCAGCACGACACCCGTCGCGGGGATGTCGGCGGAGCCGTCGCGGACGAGCGTGACGGCGTCGCCGGGCTCGAAGAGGGTGCCGGAGACGACCACCGCGACGGTGGTGCCCCGGATCCCGGTGTTCGGCTGGATGGCGGTGACGGCGAACGGCGGGAGGACCGTGAAGCCGTTGGGGAGGGTCGCGGACCGGCCGGCGTTGGTGACGTCCACGTTCCAGAGGCCGGGCGGGGCCGTCGCCGGGAGGTTGAAGGTGCAGGTGATCTCGGTGCCGGGGGAGACGAGGACGGTGGTGGCCGTGATCGAGGAGGCGCCGGCGCGGGAGAGCTTCACGCTGGTCGTGCCGGTCACGAACTCGGTGCCGGTGACGGTGACGGGGACGGATGCCCCCTGCGTCCCGGTGCCGGGGTCGATGGCGGTGACGGTGATCGGCGGGAGGGTGACGGTGAAGCCGTTCGAGAGGGTCCCCTTCCGGCCGTCGGGGTTGGCGACGACGACGGACCAGGGGCCGTAGGCGGCGTCCGCCGGGAGGTCGAGGGTGCAGGCGATCTGGGCGGCCGAGACCACGACGACGTCGACCGCGCCGATGGAGGGCTGGCCGGACTTCGTGAGGGTGACGGTGGCGCCGTCCGCAAACGAGGTGCCGCCGACGACCACCGGGACGGTGGTGTTGCGGAGCCCGCTGTTCGGCGTGATCGAGGTGACGGTGACGGCCGGGTCCTTCACGGTGAAGGCGGCGAGCTTCGAGGCGCTCCGGCCGCCGGGGTTGGTGACGACGACGTCCCAGGTGCCGAGGGCGGCGTCCGCCGGGATGGCGAGGCTGCCGGTGATCTTGGTCGGGGAGGCGACGGTGACGGAGCCGACCCAGATCTCGGGCTCGCCGGCCCGGAAGAGGTGGACGGTGGCCCCGGGCTCGAACCCGGTGCCGGCGACGGTGACGCTGAGCGAGGTCCCCCGGACCCCGCTGTTCGGCGAGATCGAGGTGACGGCGAGGCCCGGGTTGACGGTGAAGCCGTTCAGGAGCGTCCCCTTCTGGCCGCCGGGGTTGGTGACGACCACGTTCCAGGTGCCGGTGGCGGCGGTCGCGGGAATGGCGAGGGTGCCGGCCAGGCCCGTGGGGGAGGCGACGGCGACGCCGGTGGCGTAGATCGTGGCGGAGCCCTTCTGGAGGTGGAGGGTGGCGCCGTCGGCGAACCCGGACCCGGTGACGGCGACGGCGACGGTCTCGCCCCGGGTGGCGTTTGTCGGGACGATCGAGGTCACGGTGAGGGTCGCGGGGAGGATCGCGAAGCCGTCGGGGAAGCTGGCGCGCCGGCCGGAGTTGGTGACGTTGACGTGCCAGGGGCCGAGGGTGGCGGTCTCGGGGAGGACGAAGGAACCGGTGATCTCGCCGGTGGAGACGGCGGCGGCGCCGGTGGCGGTGATGGTCGCGGAGCCGGGCCGGGTGAGGGTGACCGAGGTCGAGCCGGCGACGAACTCGGCGCCGGCGATGGTGAAGGGAACGGTGGTGCCGGCGACGCCACTTGTCGGGTCGATGGAGACGAGCGCGATGGGCGGGAGGGTGATGGTGAAGATGTTCGCCTTCCTGGCCCAGGAGCCGTCGGGGTTGGTGACGACCACGTAGTAACTGCCGGTCACCGCGTCGATCGGGAGGACGAGCGAGCCGGCGAGCTCCTCTCCGGAGACGGCGACGATCTCCCGGGCCGGGATTTCGGGCTGGCCGGACCGATAGAGGTGGAAGGTGGCGCCGGGGAGGAACCCGGTGCCGGCGACGACCACCGCGACGGTGGTGCCGCGGACGCCGGTCTTCGGCGTGACCGAGAGGACCGTGATGGCCGGGTCGACCGTGAACCCGTTCACCTTCGAAGCGCTCGAGCCCGAGGGGTTGGTCACGACCACGTTCCAGGAACCGGTCGCCGCCTCCAGCGGGATCGCGAACGTCCCGTTGAGCTGCCCGGGCGAGACCCAGGCGATTTCGGTGGCGACGATCGGCTCCGACCCGGTCCTCGTGAGCTGCACGGTGGCGTCCGGCTCGAACCCGGCGCCGGCGAGGGTGAAGGCGACGGTGGAGTTCTGCGCGCCCCGTTTCGGAACGATCGAGGTGACCCTCGGGTTGACCAGGAAGCCGTTTTCGAGGGTCGCGCTCTCGCCGCCGGGGTTCGTGACGGTGACGTTCCAGGTGCCGGTGGCGGCGTCGGCCGGGAGCGGGAATTTGCAGGCGATCTTCGTCGGCGAGGAGACGACGACGTTCGTGGCGGGGATATCCGGCGACCCGGTGCGGCTGAGCAGGACCGTGGCGCCGGCCTCGAAGGCGGTGCCGGCCAGGTTCGTGACCGAGACGGTGGTGCCCGGGTAGCCGCTCGACGGCGTGAGCGAGGTGACCGTGAGGCGCGCGGGGTAGATCCAGCGGATGCCCTCCGCGTCGTCGGCGCCGAGCGTGACCAGGTTCTGGTTGCCGATCGACGGGCCGTTGCGGAAGAACATGGCCTCGCCCATGTCGGACGGCATGCCGGGATAGTAGCCATAGAGGTTACTGAGCGAGAGCCAGTTGCCGAGCAGGTGCAGCGCGGCGGTCTCGAGGTTCATCTGGTCCCCGGTGGCGGTACCCGTGGACCAGGAGATGTCTTCGTTGAGGGCGATGTCGGCCTCCAGGATGGTGCCGTCGTTGTCGGTCCAGACGTACGACGCCCCGTAGTACCGGTAGGTGGACGGGGTGCCGAAGAAGGACTCGGGGTGGAAGCTGACCAGGTTCGTCCCGTCCCTCCCGAAGGTGGTGGCGTTCGACGTGCCCAGGTACTCGAACCGGAACCCGGAGGTCGGGACGGCGGCGTTCCAGGTGGCGGACGCCCGCTGGACCGCCTCCGCCGCGCCGGCGATGGCCCCGGGGTTGACGAGGTACGGGGCCGTCCCGTTCCACCTGGCCTTTCCGTAGCCGAAGGTGACGGTGAACGGGACGGACGAGGAGGCGTCCCGCCCGTCCTCGGGGACGACGAAGACGAAGCCGGAGCTGGCCGACGCCCGGATGTCCTCGGCGGTGATGCCGGCGGGGACGCGGACGACGATCTTCGTGTCGGTCCAGGAGACGATGTCGTTCTCGTTCCGGTCGTAGTAGTAGGCGCCGGAGGCCCAGATCGGGGTCCAGTTGGAGCCGTCGTACCGGGAGAGGAAGCCGACGTCGGCCCGGGAGTCGCGCGCGGTCTTCGCCCCGAACCCGGTGCCGGCGATCGTGATCTCGGTCCCGGTGCCGGCCGACGCGGTATCCGGCGAGACCGAGAGGATCACGGGCGGGTCACCGGGGACGGCGCGGGTGAGCGGCGGGGCCGCGACGGCGGGAAGCGCCGCGTCCTCGCCCCGCGCGAGGGCGGCGAGGTAGGCGTCGAAGTCGGCGACGGGGATCCCGGCGTCCCGCTCCTTCGAGCCGCCGGGGACCTTCCCGCCGTGGACGGAGAGGGCCCGGAGGACCCGCGCGTCCGTTGGGAGGCCCTGGTCTGCGCCCTTCCGGAGGAAGAGGTAGGCTTCAGTGCCCCCGACGAGGACGGGCTCGCCCGCGGCCATCTCGGTGATCCCGCCGGCGGTGCCGCCGAAGACGGCGACGGTGACCGTCGACGGGCCGCTCCCCTTGAGCCAGGCCGCGACGTCCACGGTGGCCGTGGTGACGATGTGGGTGCGGTCGTCGTTCCACCGGCTCGCGACGCCGGAGAGGGTGCCGCGGACGACGCCGTCGGCGGCGGCGACGTCGCCGGCGGGGGCCACGAGGGCCTGGGCGCCCGCGACGAGCAGGAATACGGCGAGCAGCGCGACGGCTGCACGCGGGAGGGCGCTGCGGCGCCCGTTGTCAACAGGAACATCTCTCACGCGATCACTCCTTGCCGCGCCGCGCCGGGGCGGGCACGGTCTCTCCGGGCCCGGCGGGGCAGGAGCTCTCGCTCGTTCGCGGGACGGTTCGGGCCCGCGGCGCTCTCTATCCGGGTCTGGCGATGGTAGGACTATCGGGCCGGCGGGAATAAAACTTACGGTTTTTGTCCGAAGGTGCCGCCGGGCCGGGCGGATGCCCGGGCATCTTCGCACGTCCGCCGCGGGGGGGGGCAGGGGCGGCGGGGTTCTTCCCGACGGCCGGTCGACAGGACGCCGCTCCGCGACGGGGGGCTCCAGACCGTGCCTGGACGCGGAACCGTCCCGGCCCGGATCGCCGGCGGGCGGCGCGGAGGGTGCCGGAGGAACGGTCACCGGTGGCGGGCTGCCGGCGAGGCGCGGGGGGCTCGAGAGCGGGGCACTCCCGACAGCCGGGTCGGTAACGTGGGCAGTCAGAGCCGGTCGCAGACGTTCTTTCGGGGCCCGATGCCGCGGACGACGACCGGCCGCCGCTCGTTATCGAGTTCGACCACGACGCGGTACCCGCCGGGTAGTCCGGAGGATCGTATCCCTCCAGCGGTTTCACTGCGGGGTGCGGGCTCTCCTCTGCCCGCAACGCGTTCACCTCGTCCCGGATCCGGGCCGCCATGACCCGGTCGCGCGGGGCCAGGACCACGCCGGGGCCGCCAGGACGACACGCCACACGGTACAGCTCCAGGTCGGTGCAGACGGCGTCGAGGTCGACCAGGCGGCCGGCCCCGGCGTCCGCGTCCGACTGCCGGAGCTGGTCCGCGAGGCGGGCGACGACGTCGTCGTACGTCTCCCGCGGATGGATCGTCAGGGCGGTCAGCCGGGCCCTGGTCTCACGGGCCGGTTTCACGGTTCCACACGCCCTCATGATACCAGGGTATCACCCGCGATACCATGCCCCCTGGCATCCTCCCCCGGTCGGCGGCCGGCCCGGATCGCCGGCGGGCGGCGCGGAGGGTGTTGGAGGGACGGCGGCGAGGACGCGCCGCCGGCCCAGCGCCGGCCGGAACCCCCGCCGCGCCCGCCGCGCACGGGTGCCGCACGGGCCGGCGCGGGCCGTACCCGTCGGCCGATCCGGGCGTGATTGCGCCATGCCGTGGCGCGGCACGGGCGCCGCCGGGGGCGTGTCCCGTGGCGAGATCCTGCCCGGTGGGGCGCGGCCGTACGGCCGGCCGGGACGCCGGCGGCGGGGGCGGGGCGATCGGGGGCGATCGGGGGCGTTCCGGGACGGGCCGGCCGCAGAAAAGACGGCGAACGCCGGAGGAGACAGACGGCAGCCCGGTGTGTCCGGTAAAGTATCAATTATCCCTTGAAACAGCGCCGAGCGCTCCCGCATCACGTATCCGGAAGGAATCTCCTAAAAAAACTAAAAGCATAAAATATATTTACAAAGACGTCAACCTAGCAGTCAGAATCACAATTGCGGCACGAACGCCGCGGGGTGATCAGAAATGACAAAATCGAAAGAAGATGCAGTCTCTCCGGTGATCGGCGTCATCCTCATGGTGGCCGTCACCGTGATCCTCGCCGCTGTCATCGCGGCGTTCGTGTTCGGCATGGGCAGCAATGTCCAGCAGACTAAGGTCGTCGGGGTCACCGCGGCTGGCGGTCTCGATCCGGATGACGACACCAATTCTGTCATTGTTCTCACCTACCAGGGCGGGACGGACTCCGTGTAGGATCTCATAATTACTTGACACCCGATGAGACGGGGTGTATGCAGAAGCTGGCGGCTGACGATCCCGAAGCGATTGTCTCTTCCTATCACCGTGGCGAGGATGTCTCGTCTGTCGCCGCCC
>JAAYEG010000042.1 GCA_012728895.1 Methanospirillum sp.
CCGACGCCGACGCCCGGGTTCGGCGCCCTCGTGGCCCTGGTCGGCCTCGGCGCGGTCGCGGTCCTCGTCCTCCGCAGAGAGTAACCCCACCAACCTCTACCCCTTTTTGTCACGCCGCTCGAAGGGGTGACCCCATCGAGGATCGCTGCAGCGAAGGATACCGGCCGAATAACCGCCCTCTGCGCAATCGGCCTTCAGAATGATCGAAATCCATAAATCGGCTTCTGGTTCATATCGTACGGGATCATGGGCTCGGCGGTATTCCCGGCGCCGATCCCACATCAACACGAATGGGTAGAACTGCATGAAATCGAACTTGTTCTTATTCGTCTTGGTCGTGGTCGCCTGTTCGGGGGCCATCGGTCTCGTGGCGGAACACGCGGACGCATCGGTCAGGATCGCCCCGATGGGGGATTCCATCACCCGTGGCGGAATGGAGCCGGATTCAGACTATCCGAGCTACCGGTTCCACCTCTGGAACATGCTCCGGGACGGGGGATACGACGTTGACTTCGTCGGGTCCACGACGGAGCCGAATTTCCAGAAGTTCGTCTTCGACCAGGACCACGACGGGTACTCGGGGTACACAACGGAGTCCCTGGCGGACGACATGGAGCGCATCCTGGTGAGCAATACTCCGGACATCGTCCTCCTCTACATCGGCACGAACGACGTCATGCGGCAGGTGCCGATGAAGGACCGGATCCGCAACATGGGCAGGATCGTTGCCTCTCTGCGGGCCAAGAACCCGAACGTGAGGATCCTGATCGCCCAGATCTCGCCGACATCGGACCTGTTCCGGAACGACTACGCCGAACTCGAGACGTTCAACGAGGAGCTGATCACCCTGGCGCAGGACAGATCCACGTCGTCGTCGCCGATCGTGCTCGTGGACATGCACACGGCCTGGTCCCCCGCCCTGTTCGACCAGGAGGACGGGCTCCACCCGAACAACGAGGGGGAGGTACAGATCGCCGAGCGCTGGGCGAATGCCCTCATCTCGACAGGAATGATCGCCCTGTCACAGGCAACGCCGCAGCCCACGGTCCTCCCCACGACGGCGCCACCTTCTCCGACCATGACGTCGAACGCCGGGACGAGCTATCTCCAGGCCCGCGGGTACTACGACGACGGTGCGAGGGCCTGGAGCCGGGCCTGGGGAGCGAGCGAGATCGGGCAGATCCGGCAGTACCTGACCGAGGCCAGGACGGCGTACGCGAACTGCCTGGCCACCGCCAACACGGTGAACGACCCGTCGAACGCGGCGAACCTCGCCCTGGTGAGGTCCATCTCGACCGCGTACATCGACCTGGCCGATGCCGCGCTCTCGATGTACAGCGGGGCGGACACCAACGACATGGGACGGGCGCAGATGACCGTCGGGAGCCATGCGGAGGCTGCGTCCTCGTTCCAGGAAGCGGGACGGCTGTTCAGCGAGTCGAATTCCAGGTTCACCCGGGCGACCACCACGCTCCAGTCGGTCTCGTACGCTGGCACCGAGTACGGGGACGGCACTGCGTATACGGCCGCGATCGTTCCTATCCTGAACAATAAGGCGGCGTACATGGGCGAGTTCTCTACCTACGCGCAGGGCTGGCAGCACACGGCGCTCGCGTACCGGGCGAACGCGCGCGGCGACCAGGCCGCCTTCAGCCAGGAACGGGAGCAGGCGATGGGGCTCTTCAGGGAGCTGCGGACCTCGTCCGCGTTCGGGGACGATGCCAGAGCCAACTACGACATCCTGGCCAGGCTCGTGCCCTGAGACGGTCGCCTCCTCTTTCTTTTACGACCCGGGCTCTCCCCGGTCCACTGGACGGCCGGCCAGGCGGTGCAGGCTACCTGGATGGTCGACCGTGATCACGTCCCGGCCCTAGCCCCTGGAAGCCGGCTGGTCTTCGGCCCCTGCCCCCGCGCCCGCGGTTCCAGGGACCCCTTGAAGGCCGGGTCGCCAGGCCGGTCTCCCCTCCCTCGTATCGGGCCCGCTCGGCTGTCTCCCGGGACGGCGACACCCCTCTGCGATCTGACGGGTTGCCCCGTGCAACGCCACTGGCTCCATATCTGGGAACCGAAGGCCCTCGCCGATACGGGTTCAGGCTGCTGGCCCCCGCGGCGTCCCGGGGTACCCGCCCGCGCCCGGGGAGCTTGCGCCGCACCCCCTTCGCCGCCCCCTCTCGCCCGGCCTAGCGGAGGCCGACGACCGCCCTGTGGAGCACATCGACCGTGTTTCGCAGTGCCCGTCCCCCGTCGCGGAGGTGGTGGTAGACCTCGCGGCGCCTGAGCGCCTCCATCACGTCGGTCCCGCTGTACACCTCCGAGAGCCCCTCGATGTAGGCGTTCTCGATCCCGTGCATTGCCGCCCGGGCTGCGCGGATGCTCTCGCGGAGACCCGGTCCGTCCACGGTCATGGTCCCGACGCCCTCGGCCACGGCACGGGTCCCCTCGAGGAGCTGGGCCGCCATCCGCCGGATCGCCAGGTCGGGCTCGACCCCGAAAGCGTGGATCTCGCGGGCCGTCTCCGCGGCAAAGTTGAGGATGTAGTCCATCTGCCGCGAGAGGCTGTAGAGGTCCTGCCGGTCGAACGGCGTCGAGAACGAGTCGGTCAACGTCTCCTCGAGCCGGTAGCGCATGTGGTCCACCTCGCTCTCGATCCGACGGATCTGGTCAGGGGGCTCCCCGCCCCCCGTCTCGACCCAGGCCACGAACGCCTCCACGCCTGCCAGGGTGCGGGCGGCCTGTTCGTTGAGCATCTGCTCGAAGTCGTGTTCGAGCGGGAAGATCCGGTCGAGGAAGCCCCGGCGAGCCCCCCCCTTCCTGGTGGAATCCGTATCAGTCATGATCTCTCACAGTCCGGCGATAAACAGGGTGAGGTATATCACGATCGCGGCCAGGACGGCAGTGGCCGGTATCGTGACGAGCATCGCGATCGCGACCTCGTTCGCGGCGCGCCAGTTCAGGCGGCGGGGATTCTCGGCCCCGCCGACCCCGAAGATCGAGCCCGTGACGATGTGCGAGGATGAGACAGGCGCGCCGGCGACCGTCGAGGTCGCGATCGCCAGCCCCGCAGAGACCTGCGAGGCAAGGGAGTGGATGGGCTCGATCCGGAAGATCCGGTTTCCGAGGGTATCCATCACGCGCCAGCCGCCTCCCAGGGTACCAATACCGATCAGCAGGGCGCAGGTCCCCCTGGCCCAGAACGGAACCTCGAGGGTCGCGGTCTCTCCGGCGGCAAACAACACGAGCGCGACGATCCCGAGTTGCTTCTGCACGTCGTTCGCCCCGTTGAAGAAGGCCATGAGGAGGGCGGCGCCCCAGTTGGCCACGACGATCCGTCGCCAGGTCGCACGGCGGCGGGCGTTCCTGAGCAGGAACGAGAGTAGCCGCAGGAGCGCGTACCCGCCCAGAATGCCGACGGCGACGGAGGCGACGAGCAGGACCAGGATCTTCACGACGCCGTCCAGGGTGGGCGATGGAGAGAGGAGCGCATCGATTCCCCAGTTGACGGACAGAAGGCCGGTCCCGGCGGCGGCGGCGCCGATCAGCCCGCCCAGGAGGGCATGGGTCGACGACGACGGCAGCCCGCGAGACCAGGTGACGAGGTTCCACGCGGTCGCACAGGCGAGGGCGACGAGGAGCACGAGCAGGGTCTGGGACGGCTCGGTCACCTCGACCAGGCCCGAGAGCGTGAACGCGACCGCGCTCCCGCCGAGGACCGCCCCGAGCATGTTCATGGCCGCCACGAGCAGGATCCCCTGGCGGGGTGTGGCTGACCGGGAGGCGATGAAGGTGGCCGCGATAGCGGCTGCGTCCTGGAACCCGTTCGTGAACGTGAATGCGAAGACGAGCAGCAGCGCGGCAGCGGCGATGGGATCCACGGAGCCTCTCACGTGGTTCGTTGTCGGGCGGCGGATTTATACCCGGCACCCGCGACCCTATCCGGTCGGCCGATACCGGGGCGAGGAATCCTGGAGAACGCTTTTTCCCGGCAGCGTCCACCCTCTTCCAGGATGGCGCCGGTGCCCCCAGGCACGTCTCACGGATTCCTTTCTGCTCGCTCGCTCCCGTCACGCCCCCCGTGCCGCCCGGTAGACCTGCTCGGGGAGCAGGGCCGTCATCGTCTCGGTGCTCAACGCCCCGAGCCGGTTGATCTCCATCATGACCCTCGCGAGCGCCTCCTCGGACGGGAAGTCGACGATCAGGATGAAGTCGTACCTGCCCCAGGTGTAGTAGCGTGCAAGGAGCTGTCCACCTGCTGCCAGGATGGCTCTCTCTGCGCGGCCATCCCTCTCGACCATCTCCTCTGCGTTCTCGATGGCTTTCTGCGTCAGCCTCCCCAGTATCACGTAGGCGGTCATGTGGTCGAGATCAACATGACACTATAAAAGGTTACCCGGGCCTCAAAGTCCCCGTCGCCGGTACGGCCTGATCTTCGCTTCCGCGTTCCCGCCTTCGTGTCCGCACCCGGCCATGCAGGGCTGTCGGCGGTCCCCCCGAACGACGAGGATAGCGATTCGATCGGCGGGACCGCGCAGTACCGGAAGACTGTCCGTGAACGGGTCTTCCGTGGACGGCAGGGGTCGCCTCCGGTACAGCCCGGCCCTCCCCTCCGCCCCCCAGCTCATCGTTCCGCGCTCCCGGGGTTCGAGGATACACCCGGGTTTCCGGAGCTTCCAGCAGCGATGGTCGTGCAATGTCCCCGGGTTCGCTCGGCGTGGTCACCGTGAGTCGAGGGACCCCACCGAACCCTCGACCATCCGGGATCGCAGGGCGTGTCTCTCCACTCGACAGAGATCCACGGCGGCACGCGCCCGCGCACCTCTCCCGATGACCCGGGCCGCCTCGCTCGGCGGTGATGGGACCCGGTAGGGGCGTCGATCCCTCCCTCGCCTCCCATCCGGTCTTTGGTAAGAAGGAACCTCTCCTGCAGAGGCCCGATCCGGGGCGGGAGCCGGCGTCTCCGGAAGCGTTCGGTTCTGCCAGGATCCCACTCATCCCAGTTCCGGTACTCCTTGAACCCCGACCGCCGGAGAGGAGCGGCGATCGGCGGAGCAGGGCGGCGTGGACGAAATAAGAAATGTTATCGTGTTGGGAGTTGTCTTCCATAGTGGGTCACCATCACGGGGACCGATCCCCCGGTTCCCCGCGGACCCCCCCGGCCCCGGACCGGCTCAGGGCGGTGATCCGGGCTGGCCGTCAGAACCGTACCCGGAAGTGCACGATGAAGGACATTACCGTGATTATCCTGTCCCTGCTGCTCGCCTGCCTCTGCGCGGGCGCGACCGCCGCGATGGTATCCGATCCAGCCCTGGTGACCGCCGGCGCGCTCTGCCAGGACGAACCGCCGACCCCCGAGACGGAGAGCCTGACCCGGCAGCCCGGCGAGATGTTCACGCTCATCGGCGTGTTCTGGCACCTCTCGACCGGGCAGCCCCGGGTTGGCGTCAACGTGACCCTCCAGGAGCTGGCGCCCGCCGGGAACGCCTACACGACGGTCCATACGAACGTTACCGACCAGTACGGCCGCGCCATCTTCGTCCTCTCCAGGGAGGAGCCGGGCATGTACCGCTACCGGCTCGTGATCCAGGGCGAGGTCTGGCAGCACGACTGGGTGGTGATCGTGACGGAGCCGAGCGGACCCCCCGTCCCACCCAGCGCGACGATCGAGCAGGTCCTCGCGTACTACAACGCGGGGGGACGCGCCTGGGGCCAGGCCTGGGAGGCGAGCGACGTCGAGGAGATCCGCCTCCACCTGAACCGGTCGGAGTCCGCGTACGCGAACTGCCTCAACGCCGCACTCACGATCGACGACCCGGGGCAGGCGGGGAACCTCGGGGTGATGAAGTCCGTCTCGTCGGCGTACATCGGGCTCGCCCAGGCGGCGACGGCCATGTACGACGGCGCAGACCACTACGGGGCCGGCAGGGTCCTGCTGACGGGTGGCAGCTTCTCGGCGGCAGCGGACTCGTTCGGTTCGGCGGGAGACACGTTCGCCCGGTCGCAGGTGCTCTTCGACCTGGCGGCCACCACCCTCCAGTCCGTCTCGTACGCCGGGACCGCGTTCGGGGACGGGAGGGCATACACGGCTGCGATCGTCCTGATCCTGAACAGCAAGGCGGCCTACATGGGCGAGTTCGCGACGTACGCGCGGGGGTGGCAGCACACTTCGCTCGCCTACCAGGCGTACGTGACCGGCGACCAGGAGGCCTTCGTCGATTCGGGTCAGCAGGCGCTGAACTTCTTCTCGGGGCTGCGCGACTCGCCCTCCTTCGGCCCGGACGCGACGACCAACTTCAACGTCCTGGCGGCGCTCCTGGGAGGGACGGCCCCGAAGGCCAGGTAGGTGATCGGGATCGACGGGGCCTACCCGCCGTACACGTCCCTGGAGATGGACGGCACCTTCGTCGGGTTCGACATCGACTCGGCCCGCTGGATCGCCGACAAGATGGGCTTCGAGGTCGAGTTCCAGGCCGTCGCGTGGGACGGGATCATCCCCGCGCTCCAGGCCAAGAAGATCGACATGGTC
>JAAYEG010000005.1 GCA_012728895.1 Methanospirillum sp.
CTGGGCTCTCGACGGCGCGGACGATGATCCCCCGCCCGGCGGGGCGACGTGGGACGAGGAGACAGCCTGAATAGCGCCCGGCCGGTCGTTCGTCGACGGCTCTCGCGGGGGGATCGCGACCGCGCCTTTCAGACGACCCGGGCGGGCGGATATCCCCTGGCCGTCCTGGCCGGCGCCGGCGGGCACCGCTCGACGGTCAGTCCGTCCATGTCCACCTTTCCAAGCGACGGCGGGTGCACCTCGAGCAGGTCCCTGGGGTGATCGGTCACGATATCGATCCGGTTGCTCACCATACGGTATCCGCGGGCGCGATACCGCTCGAGGTCCTCCGCGTCTCCCGGCGCGTCCACGAACTCGAGCCGCTCGGTGATCCCGAGCAGCACCGGCCGGCCTGTGCCGGCAAAGTTCACGATCGCGATCCCGACCGCCGCGTCGTTCGCGACCATCTGCAGCGCCCGCCGCTTCGCTCCAGTGGAGACGGAGTCGGTGGTCGTCGCGCCTTTGCCGGCGTACTCGATGACGGTGCTGCCGGCGGCACCCCAGCCAGTCCATTTATCGCCAGACCGTCGCCGTTCCCTCATCGGTGGCCGGTGAAAGGCCGCGATCCCATTATCTTCTTCCAGGTTACACGCTGGTGTATGGCAGTGGAAGCGACCATCAAGGTATCATCTGGCGTCAAGGGGAGGCTCGACGCCCTGAAGATCCATCCCCGCGAGACCTACAACGACGTGATCGAACGGCTCACCTCGATGGCGATCGATTCCGATCCCCTGACCGACGACGAGTTTCGGGGCCTCGAGGAGGCGCGAGAGGATCGCCGGGCGGGCCGGACCTTCACGCACGACCAGGTGCTGGCTGAACTCGGGCTCGAATGACCTTCTCGCTCGAGTACACCGCTCGCGCCCTGAGGGATCTCAAGGGACTCGACCGCCAGGACGGTCGCCGCGTCACCGCCGGGTTGAAGAGGCTGGAGGCGCAGGAGTTGCCGTGGGTGCACGTCAAGAAGCTGAAGACATCGGCCTCTCTTGAACCGGTCTACTCGTTTCACGTCGGCTCCTGCCGGGTCCTGGTCGAGTTTGATTTAGAGCGCCATCGGATCGTCGTGGACGAGGTGAGCCCGCGGAAGTCCTCGTATCGCGATTTCTGATCCCGGTATTGTTGGCCATCGCCGGCACTTGCGGGCAGCGCTCGACAGTCACCCCGCCCAGGTCGACCGTCCCGCGCGAGGGCGGATGCACCTCGACCAGGTCCGCGTCGTGGTCGGTCACGATATCGATCCGGTTGCCCTTCATCGTATACCCTCGAGCCCGGTACCGCTTCAGGTCCTCGACGTGCGAGAGCGCGTCAACGAACTCCAGCCCCTCGGTGATGCCGAGCAGCACGGGCCGGCCCGGGCCGGCGAAGTTCATGATCGTGATCCCGACGTCCGCGTCGTTCCCGACCATCTGCAGGGCCCGCCGCGTCGCCCCGTCGGAGACGAAGCCCTCAATTTTCATGCCGTTCCCGCCGTGCTCGACCACCAGGCCGTAGGCCGAGCCCGTGTCCGAACAATCAATAAGGGACAGCCCGCCGATCTGGTTCTTGCAGAGGAAGCCGGCCCTGCGGCTGTGGTCGGCTGTGCAGTCGACCATCCGGGCCGATTGTACATAAAACCCCGACCGGCAGAGCCCGGCCGGCTTCGTGCCCGAGCGATGGCCGTTCCAGCTCGCCCGGACCCTCCCCCAGCCACGCCGCGCCCGGGTCCCGGTGGGCCGGGTACGGTTTCCATGCCATTCAGGCCGGCCCCGCATTGTGGGTCACGGACGGTCTGCTACACGATTTGTGGATCGCGAAAGCCAGTTCCATGATCCACAAACCGGTCTGTACTTCACGCAGGCACCACAACCGGCTCATTCGCCCGGGCTCCCGTTGACGACCCGCAGCAGTTCCGGGAACTCGTTGACCGTGGCCCGCCGTCCCCGCCCCTCGCTCCGGATGACGAGAATGTCGTGAAGGAAGAGATCGGCGAGAAACCGGTTCGCGCTCGCCTTCGGGATCCCGGAGAGCGTGGCGAACTGGGGCGGCGTGAAGACCGGCCTCGCAAACAGCGTGTCGACCGCAGGCACGGCGAACTGCGAGCGCGTCACCTCCGAGAACCGGTATTTCATCTCGTGGTAGAGGTCCTGTATCGCGCGGGCCTTCCCCGCGTCCTCCTCGGCCTGCTCGATGACCTTCTCGAGGAAGAACGCGATCCAGCCGTTCCAGTCGCGGGCCCTCGAGAGGCCGACCAGCCTGTCGTAATACCCGTCGCGGTCCCGTTCAATGCTGGCGCTGATGAAGAAGTTCGGCCGGCCGATGACCCCTTTCCGCGAGAGAATACGAGGGACCAGCATCCGCCCGACACGGCCGTTGCCGTCGAGGAACGGGTGGATCAGCTCGAACTGGCCCTTCAGGATCGCGACCTGGACGACCGGGTCCCGCTCCCCGGCGTGCAGGTAGTTCTCCCAGTCCGTCAGGGCGTCCATCACCAGCGACGGCTCGGGCGGGACAGACGTGGCCTGCTCGATCGTTGCGCCCCGTGTGCCGATGAAGACCTGCCTCGTCCGGATCGCGCCCGGTTCCTTATCGCGGCCGCGAACCCCGGAGAGGAGCGTCCGGTGCGTTCCCGGAGGACGTTGATCCCGATCGATCTTGTCGAGAGTTCGGTCTCCGCCTGGCGCATCGCCCGCCGGTAGTTGTTGACCTCCTGGATCTCGGCCGCCCGGGCGGTCGTGATCAGGGCCTCCTCCCCGGGCTCGAATGCCAGCACGTCCTCGAGCGAGGCCCGCGTCCCCTCGATCCGGGACGAGAGAACGGCTTCGCGGGCCTCGAGGGGTGCGAGGAGGATGTCGGGGTTGACGAACCCCTGCACGATCCCGTCGTATCCACCGAGCGCCCGGTTCGCGCGCCCGATCAGGCCCGCAAGCGAAGCCCAGTCGACCCCCCTCCGGCGGCAGCGGCCCCGGCACGTACGGCTCCATCTCATCTCATCTCCCCGATCGTGTCCGGCTCGCCTATCGGTTTTTCGAACGTGAACGTGCTCGTGTTGCGAAACCGGTGGATGGTGATCTCGTTGAGGATCCGCTCGGCGTTCTGCGTGCGGCCCCGGCGTTCCAGCCCGGCGTGCTTCGCCAGGACCGCCTCCCTGGTCGGGGCCGGCACGCAGTCGAGCCGGCGGAGCACCAGCATCGGCAGCATGACGTCCTTGTACTGATCCGGGTGGTACGGGCCGCGCAGCAGGTCTGCGACGGACCAGACACGCGAGGCCTTCTCGTTCCAGCGTTCGATCGAGATCAGGGTCCTGTGCGTGTGAGATTGACGGAGTACGGCCGTTGCGAGGGAGCGGCGGGGCGGGCGGCGATACAGATAGATGTCGCATCAACCCTATTCTGTCGATCCGATCCACCCCGATTGCTCTGCGATCCCCGATCGCTCGTCTCCTTTTGGATCCGATGGTCGAACCTTTCAGAACAGCGCCCGCTGTCCCTTCGCCCTCGCCGCTACGGCCATGTTCGGCCGCGCCTCTGCCGGCTCGGACACGAGCCAGATCGCCTGGTCGGACCCGTCGGCCACCAGACGCAGGGCCGCGTCCATGGCCGGCGCGAACACGATCACGATCGCCGACCTCGCCCGCCGCTTCAGCGCGGCCCGGAGCCGGCCCGTCCGCCGGCCCCGCTCCTCGCCCTCGAGGCCGACCGCGAGGGCCGGGTCCCGCCCGGCCATCAGGACCGTGTGGGACGATGATCGAATGACGGCCGTCGGCTCGTCGAGCGTCGCGCACGCCGCCGCCTCGAAGTGCTCCGAGCGGACCGGCGGCACCCTGAAGAGGACCCCGGAGAGGCCGTGGTGGAGGTACCGGGTGTGGAACTGCGCGATCTCGGGCAGCTCCAGGAGCTCGGCCATCCTCTCGGGCGGCGCGACCGGCACCGCCAGCCGCCCGAGCTCAAAGATCGCGCCCGGCCCGCACCAGAGCCGCACGGCCATCGGCCTCCGTCGCGAACCCGATCATCGCGCCGGGGGTCGCTACCTCGAGCGGGGCGTCGATGCTGCCGGACGTCGTCGGCCCGTTCCGTTCGAGCGCGGCGAGGATCACGTCCACTGCCGGCCTCCGGTCGCCGTCACGCGCCCCGTCCGACCGCCACGCTGGTGCCGGGGAGGGGTGGAGGGGCTGCGTCCGTCTCTGTGAGACATGACACATACTCCGACGTGGCGCCGCCATGCTCATGGCGGCGGGCGGTCAGGTCCCCCGGTGGTGGACCATACGAGGGGCGATGATTGCGGTGTGTAAGTGAACGCGGGGGGAAACGTCGGTTCAACGGCCGTCGAGGTGCCCGGCGAGGCCGGAGGACACCAGGGCGGCGAGGGTGGTGACGGGAAAACCGAACTCGGCGACGGGCCGCCACTCGATAGGCCAGACCGGCCAGTACGGCGCCCGGGCCTCGAGCAGGCACCCGCAGCCGACCAGCAGGGCGATCGACAGGACCGTCAGCAGCTGGGGTCACCGCGGACAATCGCAGAGACGATGGTTGCCTGCGGGGCTGATGGTCGTATCGCCCTGCACGCCCCGTCACGCCGCCGGCAGGGTGAAGAAGAACGTCGTCCCCTCGCCCGGCGTCGACTCGACCCGGATCGTCCCGCCGTGGCGGTCGATGATCCTCTGCACGATCGCGAGCCCGATGCCGGTGCCGGGATACGCGTCCCTGGTGTGGAGCCGCTGGAAGATCACGAAGATCTGGTCGTGGTACCGGGGATCGATCCCGATCCCGTTATCAGCGACCGAGAACTCCCAGACGTCGTCGAGCCGCCGGGTGGAGACGTGGATCCGGAGCGGCGCGCCGGGCCGGCGGAACTTGATGGCGTTCGAGACCAGGTTCGAAAAGACCTGTTCGAGCTGGAGCGGGTCGGCCGTGACCGTCGGCAGCGGGTCGTACGCGAGCGTCGCGCCTGCCTCGGCCAGGGACGGAGCGAGCTGCCGCTCCACGGCGGCCATGACCGCCTCTGCGTCGATCGGCCGGAGCTCCTGGGCCTTCGTGTTGACGCGCGAGTACGCGAGCAGGTCCAGGATCAGGGTCTGCATCCGGATGCCGCCCTCGACGATGAAGTCGATGTACTCGTCGGCGTCCTCGTCGAGCACGCCTCTGTACCGTCGCGCGAGGAGCTGGGAGAACGAGACGATCAACCGCAGCGGCTCCTGCAGGTCGTGGCTCGAGACGTACGCGAACCGTTCGAGGTCCTCGTTCGAACGCCGCAGGTGTTCGGCATACGTCCGCAACTCCTCCTCGTCCCGCTTCAGCTCGGTGATATCCCGGACCGTGCCGACGAGGCTGGTCGCATGGCGGTCCATGCCCGTGCCCTCGAAGGTCGCGATGCCGCGGGCCTCGATCCACCTCACCGCGCCGTCGGGCATCAGGATGCGGTAATCGACCGAGTACGGCCGCGGATCGGCCGGGTCCAGGGCGGTTTCCACCCTCGCCCAGACGCCGGGGAGGTCGTCGGGGTGGATGCGAGCGAGGATCTCCTCGTTCGGCCGGCTCGTGCCGTCCACGTCGAAGATCTCGCAGTAGCGGGCGTCGTACGAGGCGATCTCCGTGAAGAGGTCGTAGTGCCACCAGCCCATCCCGGCCGCGTCCAGTGCCAGCTGGCGCTGTTCGTCGAACCGGGCCAGCTGTTCCTCGGCCCGCTTCCGCTCGGTGATGTCGCGGATGATGCCCTCCCGGTAGCGCGGGCGCCCGTCTCCGCCGGGGACGAGCTGGAACCGGTCCGAGACCCAGCAGTACGTGCCGTCCTTCCGGAGGAACCTGTAGTCGACGGAGCCCTCCGATGCTCCCGGCTGGAGGGCCACCTCCCCGGCCGTCACCGCGGCGAGGTCATCGGGGTGGACGCGGGCCGCGACCTCGTCCGCGCTCATCGCCATCGCTTCCTCCACGGAGAAGCCGGTGATCGCCTGGATGGCCGGGCTGTAGTACTCGGCCCGGCCCGTCTCGAGATCCCGCCGGTAGAGCGCGTCGAACGACCGGTCCAGGATCGACCGCGTCAGCTCCTCGCTCGCGCGGAGCGCCTCATCGGCCCGCCTTCGATCGATGATGTCGACGCAGATGCCGGCCATTCGCACGGGCCGGCCCTCGCGATCGTACGTGGTGTCGCCGTTGGCCCCGATCCACCGCACCGTCCCGTCGGGGAGGACGATCCGGTACTCGTTCTCGAGCGGCCGGTGCTCCTCGATCGAGGAGGCGATCCTCGCCATCGCGTCCTCGCGGTCGTCGGGATGGAGCACCGACCCGAAGAGATCGAACGATGCCGGGGCCGTGGGGGGGAGGCCGAAGAGGTCGTAGAACTCGGGGCTCCAGGTGAGAGTCTCCGTCCGCATGTCCCAGTCCCAGAACACCGACCGAGCCGCCCGCTGCCCGAACGCCTGCCGTTCGAGCGAGACCCTGAGCGCCTCCTCGGCGCGCCTCCGCTCGGTGACATCGGAGAAGACCGACGCGAACCGACCCGGCCCAGCCGAGTAGGCGCGGACAGCGAACCAGCGGCCAAGCGGCGGGAAGCATGCCTCGAAACGGACGGGCCCGCCGGTCGTCGCCACCCGACCGTACTGCTCGATGTACCAGGACCCGAGCTCGGGGTGGACCTCGCGCGCCGTGAGGCCGACGAGCGCGTCGGCGGGAAAACCGGTCATGGCCTCGAAGGCCGGGTTCAGGGCCAGGAACCGGTAGTCGACCGGGGCGCCGGCGTCGTCGAGGACGACCTCGTGCAGGGCGAACGCCTCGCCCATGGACGAGAAGAGCTCTCGGTACCTCTCCTCGCTCGCGCGGAGCGCCGCCTCGACCCGCGCCCGTTCGACGGCGGCCCACGTCCGATCGGCCGTCTCCTCGACCAGCGCGACCTCCACGGAGGTCCATGCCCGCGGCGCAGCCGCGTTGACTCCCAGCCCCGCGACGAACGCGCCGGCCTTGAGGAGCGGCACGCCGACGTACGCCCGGGCGCCGACCGACGCAAACGTCGCCCGCTCGGCCGGCGAGAGATCGGGGTCGGTCTCGGTGTCGGTTCCGACCGCGGTCCGGCCGGCGCGGTATTCGGCGAGCAGGCGAGGGCCGAACGCGGCGATCCGGTGGCGGCCGGCGACGCTCGGGACCGCTGGCGCGTAGTCGTTCACGATCACATAGTCGTCCCCGTCGACTTCGAAGTAGGCCACCCAGTCCGCGCCGAGGTGTTCGCCGAGCACGCGCGCCGCCGCCACCTGCACCTCGCCCGGGTCGGCCAGCGGCGCGAGCGCGTCGTTGAGCTCGAGCAGGAACGCCTGCCGTTCCTCGCTCTCCTTCAGCGCCGCCTCGGCCCGCTTTTGCCCGGTGATATCCAGATTGATCCCGACGGCTCCGGCCAGCTGGCCGTCCCGGTCCCGGATCGGCTCGGCGGAGCCCAGTACCGTCCTGTGCGTGCCATCGAACCGGCAGATGCGCAGCTCGACAGGGCCTGCCGGTCTGCCGGTGAGCAGGGCCCGCGCCACGGGGTACTCCTCCGGGGCCAGCGGTTCTCCCGTGCCGGCGTCCAGCGCGAGGTACGCGGGATACTCGCCGATGCTCTTCACGAGGGGCGCATCGCCGGCCCAGATGCGGTCGGCCTCGGGATTCTTCCCGACGAGATGGCCGTGCGCATCGGCGATCCAGACGCCGACCGGCAGGTGCTCCAGTGCCGTCGCCAGCAGCTCCCGTTCCACGTCCAGAGACCCGGCCAGCGCCCGCTGGCGGGCCTCGCTCTCCCGCACTGCTTCCTCGGCCCGGACACGGGCGGTCACGTCCTGCCAGCAGTCGAGCGCGCCGGCGATCGCGTCGCCGTGCCGGATCGGCGAGGCCGTCGCGAGGACGTAAACCGTCCGGCCGTCGGCCGTGGCGGCCGCGAGCGGGAGATCGACGACCTCCTCGCCCCGGAGCGCCCGCACCACGGGCAGTTCGTCCGGGAGGAGCGGCGTGCCGTCGCGGCGGCGGATGGAGAGGCGGGCGATCACGTCCGCCGGCGTCATGCCGGCGAGCGGTCCGCCGGCCCAGTCCACGGCCAGATCGTTCGCGGCCTCGACGGTTCCCTCCCGCCGGTAGACGAAGGCCGGCTGGCGGATCGCTGCGAGGACGGACGCGGGGACGATCATGGTGTGAGAGCTGCTGCGTCCCCCTTTTCCTCGGGGGGTTTAAAAAAATTGCCTTTCCGGCCGGATCACGCGATTGGCCGGGTGAAGACGAGGGTCGAGCCCTCGCCCAGCTCACCCCGTCGCCGGCGCCGTCGGCGGGCAGCGCCCGACCAGGAGGCCGCCCAGGTCCACCGACCAGCGCGACGGCGGGTGGACCTCGACCAAATCCCCGGTGTGGCCGGTCACGATCGCGATCCGGTTGTTAACCATACGGTATCCGCGGGTGCGATACCTCACCAGGTCCTTTGCGTGCCCCGGCGCGTCCACTTACTCGAGCCGCTCGGTGATCCCTGAACAGCACGGGCCGGCCGTCGCCGGGATCCAGCGATAGCAGGATGAGAGGCGGATGTCGGCCACCCTCTCTGGTCGGACACCGCAGATCCCCCCGGTTTGCGGTGGTCAGGCACCGTCGTCGCTCGCCTCTCTCTGCAGGGACAGAAGCTGCGGGAGGAGGGACGGCAGCTGCCCGTCGACGATCGCCCAGACGGTCTCCGGGTCGACAGCGAAGTACCGGTGCACCACGACGTTACGGAGCCCGACGATCTGTCGCCAGGGGATCTCCGGGTGCTGCTCGCGAAACGGCACGGGGACCTGGGAGGCCGCCTCGCCGATCACCTCGAGGTTCCGCAGGACCGCATCGAATGTACGGGCATCCGCAACGAACGACGGATACGAGTACCCGTCAGCGTAGCCGAGAGCCCGCTCCGTGGCCTCCCTCATATCGTCGACGAGGACGGCGACGGACCGTTTAGACATAGACGAGCTCCCGGCTCACCCGGTCCCAGAGGGCCGGGCGCCGTTCCATGCCCCCGCGGACGACAAGGTCGACGGGGGCACCGAGCAGGGATTCCAGGTAGTCGCGGAGGAGGACGATGTCCCAGCCGAGCGGACGGGAGAGCACGACCATCAGGTCGATGTCGCTGCCGGCCTCCGGCTCCCCGCGGGCGACGGAGCCGAACAGGGCCAGCTCGGCGACCGAAAACTCCTCGGCCAGTGTCTGGCGATGGGCGCGAAGCCGTGCGAGGATACGCGCCCGCGACAGTGCCTGCTCTTCGGCTGCGTCCGCCATCCCGTTCTCATATCCACCCGGTCGACGTTTAACCATTCCGCCCCGCGTTACGGGGAGTGATGCTGGGTCGGCCGGTGAGGGTGGGCTCACCGCCGCCGCTATCGGCGCCGGCAGAACCCGGGGGAGCACGGTTTCCCGGCCAGCGGCGTGCGCTGATGCTGAATAGGTACAGTCATCCCGGCCTCCCGGCCCCGGTCGCCGAGCACGACCGTCCGCTGCTTTTTCCCCCCGGTGAGGATGGTGATCGTCCCGCGCTCCTCGTCGAACCGGTCCGGCTCGTCCAGGACCTGCCGCAGGTCGGCATACCGCATCCCGGAGTAGAGCATCACGTCGAAGAGGGCCCGGAAACGCGACCGTTCGATCACCGACCGGATCGCGCCGACCCCGGCCGGCGTGAGGACCCGCGGCCAGTCGAGCGTGGCGAAGACGGACACGATCGGATATGGGCGGGCCGGCGTGATGAAGGATGTGATTGTTATCGTGCAAGCGAAAAAGGGTCAGAGGTGGTTGAAGAGACCGACGTCGTCTGGCTCTTCGACCATCTCTAGTGGCCCCGGCCCGGTTTTTTCGCGCTCGTCTCCGGGCGCGACAGCGATGCCGCTCGAGCGCGGGGGACGGTCGATCGCCGGGCCGGGCCTGCCCCCGTTATTGGACGGCGACGGGCGGTTCGTCTCCGGCGACTGCCTGCGGATGCCGGGCTGACCCGCGGCGACGGGGCGGCTCGTCGCGGTGCGGGCGGACCCGGTGCCGTGACATATCTATATCTTCCCGGGGATCACAGCCTCAGTGATGGATTCTGCGACGACGGGCCGGCTCCTCCTCGCGGCACTGCTGCTGACGATGCTCGGCACGGCCCCCGCGTCCGCCCTAGCCTGGCGGACCGAGACGGTGGACTCGGCAGGGGATGTCGGGTATTACACCTCGCTCGCGCTCGACGGCGCCGGCACCCCCCGCATCGGTTACTACGACGGGTCGGCGCGCGCACTCAAGTACGCGTGGTACGACGGCGCCGGCTGGCAGAACGAGACGATCGAGTCGACGATGGGGGTGTCGGGAGGACCGTCCCTGGCACTCGACGCTGCCGGCACCCCCCGCCTCAGCTACCTCGACGGAGATAACGTCGACCTGATGTACGCGTGGCGAGACGGTTCCGGATGGCACCTCGAGACGGTGGACTCGGCGGGGAACGTCGGGTACGGGAACTCGCTGGCGCTGGACGGCGCCGGGAACCCGCGCGTCAGCTACTCTGCCGGCACCCCGAAAGCCCTGAAGTTCGCCTGGCACGACGGCGCCGGCTGGCAGAACGAGACCGTCGCGTTGACGGATCGTCCCCCCGAATTCACGTCCCTGGCGCTGGACGCCGCCGGAAACCCGTGCATCGGGTACAGGGACAATTCGGAGTACGACCTGAAGTACGCATGGCGCGACGGCGGGACCTGGCGTGTCGAGACCGTGGACGCGGCGGGGGATGTCGGGTACGACACCTCGCTCGCACTGGACGGCGCCGGCGCCCCCCGGATCAGCTACGTCGACTGGACGAACCAGGACCTGAAGTACGCCTGGCGCGACGGCACGGGCTGGCACACCGAGACGGTGGATCCGGACGGGGGCAGGTTCACGTCTCTCGCGGTGGACGGCGCAGGCACCCCGCGCCTGAGCTACCTGGACAGCTCGAGCAAGGACCTGAAGTACGCCTGGCGCGACGGTGCCGGCTGGCACATCGAGACGGTGGACTCGGCGGGGGAGGTCGGGCTGCACTCCTCGCTCGCGCTGGACGGTGTCGGCAATCCCTGCATCAGCTACCTCGACGGTTCGAACGGCGATCTGAAGTACGCGTGGGCCGTGATCACGCCGCCGGGAGTGACCGCGGTGCCCGGCGGGCCGGTGCTCCCCACCGACACGGACGGCGACGGGCTCTGCGACGACGTCAACGGCAACGGCCGGGCCGACTTCGCGGACGTCGTGCTCTTCTTCAACCAGATGGCCTGGATCGCGGAGAACGAGCCGCTCGAGGCGTTCGACTACAACGGCAACGGCCGGATCGACTTCGCCGACGTCGTCTGGCTCTTCAACAATCTCTGAGCAGCCCCCCGCTCTCCCTCTTCTTTCGAGCGGCCGGCCGGGAACCCTTTTTTCGTCCCGACGGTCCCGTGGGCTCACGCCATTCCCGGTCCTCGCGCTCGTCCATCTCAAGGCGCGGCGGCACCGGTACCCGCGGGCTCTCCCACCCGGAGACATGGCAGATGCCAAGCCTTCTTCTTTATTACGGGGGACGCCATAAGTCGATGCATGGACCGCTCGACCCCGAACCGTGTCGTGCTGGCGCTCCTGGTGATCTGCAGCGCCCTGCTCGTGGCGCCCGCCCTCGGCGGCACGCCCCAGGAGATCGTCAGCTGGGGCATCAAGGATGGCTCATATAATGATGGGTATAGTGGCAAACTAGCCCCCAACCTCCTTCTCCAATAACTCAAGAATGCGCTTCAATTTCACTTTTTCGCTCTCCTTTCTGTGATTATATCGCCAAACGTACTCACCCAAATACAAGAATAATTTTTCACGACGAATACCTCCCTTTGCCGCGAGTTTTCTCTTCAGATACCCCCAGAATCCTTCCAACCCATTGATGTGATTTCCCTTCCCATCGCTATATACTCGTTCACCGTGATTGATCATGCGATGGACGAATCCTTTCGATGCGATGCCGGTATACGCCCGCCAGGAATCTGAACAGACGATCGATCCCTTCTTCACCTTGCTGGTAATCAACGGCTGGAGGGTTGCGGCCTCGACATTATCGACGATTTCTGCCCATACCAAACCATTCCGGCAGAGAATCCCGAAGACCGGTTGTTTCTTCGTTCCCCTCCCCCGCTTCGTCCCTTTCTCCCGGATTGACGTCCGTTTGTTCTTCCAGCGCCCTCCCACGTAGGTTTCATCGACTTCAACGGTCCCCGAAAAGACAGCCGGGACATCCCTGATGAGAGCGCGACGGATCCACGTCAAAGCTCGAAGAACCCGTTTGCGCTCGATGCCAGTTTTGTTCGCGATAGTCTGACTGCTCTGTTCAAGCAGGAACCAGGTGATGATCGATTTCCATTGGTCCCGGGTCAGATAAAGAGGCAACCGATGGGGATGAAAGTCGTACCGACAGTGGGAGCATCGACGCTTTCCCGTGCTCATGCGATAGAGTTTCTCGCAGTGACAGCGCGGGCAGATAATCCTGGCCATGAACCCCTCCTACATGATAGGAGTTAGGGGTTGAAATGACACTATACCC
>JAAYEG010000043.1 GCA_012728895.1 Methanospirillum sp.
AAGTCGGTCGTCAAGTCGGCGGTCCGGGAGCTCGCCGCCCCGTTCGCATCCGTCGCGGCTCTGACGACCGTTGTATCGGACATCCTGGCCAACAACCCGTTCGACTGCACGGCCTACGAGGTCTCCGGGACCACGCACGATCCCGTCGAGAAGTCACGGGAGTCGTACACGGCCCGGTTCATCTACGAGGACGTCAACGCGGAGACCATCGGGACGGCCTCGGTCAAGTGCCCGACCGTCGACGCGTTCAACGCGGCGGTCACGGCACTGCCGGCCTGCACGGGCCTGAACACCGCGATCGGCGCGACCGCCGTCCACGAGTCGGAGGACGACACGTTCTCGGTCACGCTCAAGTGCCACGACGCGAACGGCGAGCTCTACAACGTCGCGTTCTCGCGGTCGGCGATCACGGTCTCGGGGTACGAGGCGGACGCCATCCTCGCATCCGACGAGACCTGGGCGGACACGGTCTCGGCGCTCGACTGAGCGCCCGTCTTCCTGGCCGCCATCTGTCTCATCACCTATCGACCTGTGCCGGCGGGACCGGAGCAGCCCGCCGGTTCATCGGCAGGGTCGAGGATCGGGACTCACCAACCCCGTTTTTACGAAGACTTGAACTCTTTTCGCCGGGTCTCTTCGGGGACCCCGAACCGCTCCAGGGGGACGGGAAGACCCTGGCGCACTCTGCTGCCGCCCCCGGGTCGAGGAGTCCGCCGGACCGGGGGGAAGACGGGAGCAGGAGGGGACCGACACCCTCGTGACGAAGAACACGTCCGCCGGGGACGCGGGAGAAGGACCCGGCGGTACCTCCCGACGGCCCCGGGGGGGATCGACGCGTGATCGGACCCAGAAAACCGGGGATGGTGACATGATGATACCGTCGAGAACAACGGTCTCGACGGTCGCGGAGAGCAGACGACGACGGCCTGAACCGCTGGACCGGCGGGTGCTGACCGCGCCCTGGACGGGAGGGGTTCTTTGGGTTTCACGAAGAAAGACGGCCGTCGCATCCCGCAGGACGGTGACAGGTTATTTTGGTCCTCTATGGAAGTGCGCGAGCCGGACCCGGTCGAGGAGAGAGCCGGGCGGACCTGCCGGGCAGCGGAGCAGGCACGCGTGAACACGACCGGGCGGCGGTAATCTACGCACCGATACGCGTGGTGATCGTGCGTTCGCTATTCTCCACCGACCCGGTCCAGAGTGCAGGTCGGCGATGTCCAGCTCCCGTCCGCTATCGTGTAAAATCCACGTCGTCACGGGGTTCCGGACCATGCGAACCGGGATCGATGGGCATGCCGGCGACGGGAAGGCGCGCCCGACGCGAACGGGAGGGAGACGGCAGCAAACCACCCGGACAGGTGCACGCCGCCTGGACTGTGACCCTGGGAAGCCCGGCGAGTGGCTTGCAGGGTTCGTGGACCGGGAGATCGCCCCCCGATCTCCGCACGCGGCCGCCGTTCCGTTCCTGCCCGTCGGCGCCGAAACTCCTGACCCGCCACCGGGTTCCCTGGGCCGGGAGTCTGCCGCGCCCTCGCCACGAATGGCGCACCCGTCCCCCGCCGGGACGGGGTACCGTTCCTCTGCCGGGACGGACGAGCCTGGCCGGCAATCCCTCGCTGTCCGGGCGTCGAACCTTCCCGAACGGTTTCTTCACGAGAACGCCTTCGGTGAAGCGGCGAGCCGGACCTCGGGTCCATCGACGTCCAGCCGCTCCCGCCCATCACGACCAGCCGGCGCACGCTCCCGCTCCCGCCCGGGAGGGGGTCACCCGTCGAAGGGATCGGACAGGAGACCGTTCGTTCCCCCACCCGGTCTTCGCCCGGCACTTCCGCCGTTGAGTCCGGGATTTTTCAGAGTTATATTACCTTTTAAATAAGATGTCCGCTGAAAGGAAGCTATCCCAGAGAGGAAATGGAAATGAAGCGAATAGCGCTACTGTTGACGATCGCGGGGCTCCTTTCCGCGCTCATCCTTGTCACCGGGTGCACCTCCGAGACCGACGGGACACCCGCTCCCGGGGAGGCCCCCGATGATACTCCGGTAACTCTGAACGAGACCATGAACGAGTCCACCGTCGTCGTGAAGCTGAACTCCCGGTTCTACCTCGAGCTCGAGGAGAACCCATCGACAGGCTACTCCTGGAACCTCACCACCACGGACGGCCTCCGGGTCATCTCCGAGGACCACATTGCTCCCGACACCGCCACTCCCGTCGTTGGCGCCCCGACCACCCGGCGGTGGGAGCTTGAGGCCGTCGCTACAGGCCTCCAGGAGGTCGAGGGGCTGTACTTGCGCTCGTGGGAGGGTCCGGGCTCGGCCGTGGACAGGTTCATCGCCGAGATCTCGGTCGAACCCTGAACGGTCACCACCCACCCGTTCTTCGTCCGGTGTCCCCCCGCGGACACCCATCTTTCCCTGTATCCCACCGGGTGTACCGGTGCCGATGCCGGCGGTGGATGTCGGGCGTGTGCACGTGCCTGTGCTGGAGCCGCACACGGGTGTGGACGTGAACACGATCCACCGGGCCGGCGCTCTGGCCGTGCGCCTGGACGTGGAAGAGATCGTCGAGCCGGTGCCGGGGGGCGTGCGTCACGGGCTCGTGGACCCGGAGGTGCGGGCCCCCTTCGCGGGCGATGGGCAGCGCGCCTGCTGCCTCGGGAAGGAGGAGAGCGAGCAGGAACCGGGAGCCGGGGACGGCCGGCCCTGTCGCCAGGGCGGGGGCGGCGCCGATGAACGGAACGAGGCCGCAGATCTCCGGTTGTTCGGGTGGCGCCGAGCTGCCCGGGGGACAGCGGAGTGCAGATCGTGCTCAACCCGTTTCGGGTGGCGCCGAGTGCGAAAGGAGTGACCGCGGCCCCGGCACCGGGGTACGGCTGCCCGGGGACGGTTGCAAGGAGGCGCGAGATGAGACCGGCCCCGAGCCCCTGGACCGTCCCGACCGCGAACGCCTCCTTCTGCGAGACCTGCCCTGCGCCGTTGTTGTCGGGGGCCCCCGGGGGTGCAGCCGCCGACCACCCCGGGTGCCCCCGGGGAGCGTCCCCGATCCCCGGAGGGTTCGGACGAGAGGAGCATCCCCGCCCCGGTGATCAACCCGACCGCCGCCCGGATTCGGTGCTCGATCCTCCTCCGGGAAGGATGCGGCCGCGAGCAGGGCGGTCGCGACCGCCCCGGTGTTCGAAAGGAGGGCCGCGGCCGGTCGGACCACCAGCGCCATGCCCCATCGGCTCCGCAGGGACCTCTCGATCGACCTCCCGCTCCCGCGTCGTGCAGTTCCTCGCGATCCGGCAATCACCCGCTCGGGCAGGGCGGTTCGAGATCGGGTTCGGGATGGTCGTACCGCCGGAGAACGCCGACCGCCGGCGCCGGGCCCTCCTGCGGGACCGGCCGGACCCCGCCGACCATCGCCGTGCGGTCCTCGCCCCCGCGTCACCAGGAACGGGCGCCGGACTCCCCGTACCGGACGAGGACCGCCTCGGCGGCATCGTCCGAGAGCACGACCCGTATCCTGCGCGCGAGCGACTCCATGTCCTCGTCCGGGATGCATCCCAGACTTTCGGACCCGTCCACGATCCGGTCCACGAGGTATTGGAGATCCTCTCCATCGAGGGCCCGGAGCCGCCGCTCGAAGTCCTCGGCCGAATCGGCAAAATGGTTCGATACCGGGGGGAGGATCGACTGGAAGGCGTGACCGGACCCCCCGCAGGTCATCGCGGCGCACTCGGGGGCGAGCTTTTTGAAAATTTCGATGTCGCGCTCGGAGAGATCCCGGGCCATGTACATCTGCGTGTGTCCCCCCCCGACTAAAACCCGCCGATCGTCTTTTTCCCTTCCCGGGTCCGATCTCTACCGATGGACCCTGGCCTTTACGAACGGATCGCCGACGCGACCGCCCGTGCCTGCGCCCAGGCGGTGATCGACCTCCCGGCCGATGTCCTCGCCGCGCTCCGGCACGCCCGGGACGCAGAGACCGATGCCGTCGCCCGGAGCGAGATCGAGAACATCCTGGCCAACATCGCGCTCGCCAGCGAGGAACGCCTCCCGCTCTGCCAGGACACCGGCGTGCCCGTGGTCTACGTGACGCTCCCCCCGTCCGTGCCGTACGAGGCCGTTCTTTCCGAGGCGATCGGAGAGGGTATTCGCCGCGCCACGGCCACGGTCCCGCTCAGGCCGAACGTGGTCGATCCGTGCACCCGGCGGAACACCGGCGACAACACCGGGCCGGGGATGCCGGATATCCACGTCCGCCCCGGGGACCGGCTCGCGATCACGGTCCTGCCGAAGGGTGCCGGGGCCGAGAACACCTCGAGGGTCGCGATGCTCCTCCCCTCCGAGGTCGGCCGGATCCCCGACGTGGTCGTCGAGACCGTGCTCGCCGCCGGGGCCCGCCCGTGTCCGCCGGTCGTCCTGGGGGTCGGGATTGGCGGGACCTTCGACGGTGCCGCCCGGCTCGCGAAGGAGGCCCTGCTCGAACCGATCGACGTGATGGACGACTTCGAGAGTTCGCTCTGCGACGCCGTGAACCGGCTCGGCCTCGGTCCGATGGGGCTCGGCGGGCAAACGACCGCCCTGGCCGTCAAGGTGAAGCGTGCATCCTGTCACACCGCCTCCCTCCCGGTCGCAATCAACGTCCAGTGCTGGGCGAACCGCCGTGCCACCGCGACGGTGGAGAGGGACTGACGATGAACCTCGAGACCCCCCTTGGCGACGAGGTGCTCGCCCTCCGCGCGGGCGACCGGGTGACCCTCTCCGGCGTCGTCTACACCGCCCGCGACGAGGCGCACCTCGCGATGATGCGGCAGGGGATCCCGTTCGATCCCGCCGGGGCGGCGGTCTACCACTGCGGACCGGTGGTCGATGGCGACCGGGTGGTGGCGGCCGGCCCCACCACCTCGGCCCGGATGAACCGCCTCTCTGGCTTCCTTCTCGACGCAGGTGTGCGCGCCCTGATCGGGAAGGGGGGAATGGACGCAGGGGTCACGGAACAGCTCCGGGATCGCGGAGTCTACCTGGCCTTCACCGGGGGATGCGCCGCTCTCGCGGCAGCCCGCATGCGGCTCGAGGGAGTCTTCTTCTCCGATCTCGGCATGGCCGAGGCGGTCTGGGCGCTCGGGCTGGACCGCCTGCCGCTCGTGGTCGGGATCGACAGCCGTGGGAGGAACCTCTTCGCCGAGGTCCAGGCCCGCGCCGAGGTTGCCGCGGGCCGGACGTGAACGCGTCTTTCAAATACCTTTTCGATGTAGCAGGCCCAAACACTACAAAGGAAGTGATCGATGAAGCTCGTGATCGACGAGGAGCGCTGCAAGGGCTGCAACCTCTGCACCATGGTCTGCCCGTACAGGATCTTCAGGCCCGGTACCCGCGCGAACCGGAAAGGCATCCTCGTGCCCGAGCTCGACAGGCCCGAACGCTGCACCAACTGCAGACTCAACCGGCTCTACGGCCGGACTCTCTGCGGGATCTGCCAGCTCACCTGTCCGGACCAGGCGATCTCCTGGGTGGATGAAAAACCCTACGAGCCCGTGAGGATGGAGGTGGAGTATTGACCCGGCTCGATTTCATGCAGGGAAACGTCGCGTCTGCCGAGGGGGCGATCGCGGCGGGCTGCCGGTTCTTCGGCGGCTACCCGATCACCCCGTCGACCGAGATAGCCGAGCGGATGGCAGCCCGCCTGCCCAGAGTGGGCGGCACATTCATCCAGATGGAAGACGAGATCGCCTCGATCGCCGCGGTGATCGGCGCCTCGTGGACCGGGATGAAAGCGATGACCGCGACCTCGGGTCCCGGGTTCTCGTTGATGCTTGAGAACCTCGGTTTCGCCGTCATGACCGAGACCCCGCTCGTGGTCGTGGACATCCAGCGCGGCGGGCCGTCGACCGGCCAGCCGACGATGTCGTCCCAGGGCGACATGCTGCAGTGCCGGTACGGCTCGCACGGCGACATCGCGACGATCGCGCTCGCGCCGGCCTCGGTCCAGGAGATGTACGATTTGACCGTGAAGGCCTTCAACCTGGCCGAGCGGTTTCGCTGCCCGGCGTTCGTGATGGCCGACGAGATCGTCGGCCACATGCGCGAGCGGATCGAGATCCCCGGGTCCGTCGAGGTCGCAAAGAGGCGCCCGCTCGAACCTGGCCGGCTTCCGTTCGCGGCGGGCCCGGACCTGGTCCCGGGTTTCCCGTCCTTCGGACGGGGGTACCGGGTCCACGTGACCGGACTCACGCACGACGAGCGCGGGTACCCGGCGACCAACGACGAGGCGGTGCACGCGGCACTGGTCGAACGGCTCGTCACGAAGGTCGAGTCGTCCCGGCGCGAGATCGCCGACTACGAGGTGATGAACCCCGACGCCGACGTCGTCATCGTCTGTTACGGCGCCCCCGCCCGCACGGTGCTCCAGCTGGCGGCCGAACAGGCGGGACCCCCGGTCGGGGTTCTCCGGTTCCGCGTTGTCTGGCCGTTTCCCGAGCACGCGCTCGGCGAGTTCCCGAACGCGGAGGCCTTCATCGTGCCCGAGCAGAACATGGGGCAGTTGGCTCGTGAGATCGAGCGGCACACCAGCCTTCCGGTCGTGCCCGTGCCGAAGCTCGGAGGAGACCTCCACACCCCGGGCGAGCTGGCCCGGGTCGTGGAGGAGGTGCGTCGCCGATGACCTTCGAGACATGGTTGCGGGCCGACCGGCTCCCGCACATCTGGTGCAGCGGGTGCTCGAACGGCACGATCCTGAACTGCACGCTGACGGCGGTGGACGACCTGGGCCTGGACCCGGACCGGACGGTCTTCGTTGGCGGGATCGGCTGCTCCTCGCGGTCGGTCGGCTACGTCGCCACCGACTCTCTCCACACGACCCACGGTCGGGCGCTCGCGTTCGCGACCGGCGTCAAACTCGCCGACCCGACGCTGAACGTCCTGGTCTTCACGGGGGACGGCGACCTCGCGGCCATCGGAGGCAACCATTTCATCCACTCCTGCAGGCGAAACATCGATCTCACCGTGGTCTGCATGAACAACCTCATCTACGGCATGACCGGGGGGCAGGGCTCACCGACGACCCCTCCCGGCGCGCTCTCGACAACGACACCGTACGGCGCCTCCGAGCCGGCGTTCGACCTCGCCCAGCTCGCGGTCGCGGCCGGTGCGAACTACGTGGCCCGCTGGACCTCGTACCACGTCCGCGAGCTGGAGCGGGCCATCCGTGCCGGGATCGAGACCCCGGGCCTCTCGTTCATCGAGGTGCGGGCATCCTGCCCGACCAACTACGGGCGCCGGAACCGGCTTCGCGATGTGACCGACCAGATCGAGATCTTCCGGACGAGATCCATGCTCAAAGCGAAGTACGACCGGCTCGTCGCCGCCGGGTCCCCCGTGCCCCCGGACGCGATCGTGGTCGGGGAGTTCGTGAGGCGGGCGAACCCGGTCATGGGGGTGCCACCGTGAGACGCGAGGTCCGGCTTTCCGGTTTCGGGGGGCAGGGGATCATGCTCGCCGCGGTCATCCTGGGAAGGGCTGCCGTGATGTACGACGGAAAGTACGCGGTCCAGACCCAGGTCTACGGTCCCGAGGCGAGGGGCGGGGCCTCCATGGCCGCGGTCGTCATCGACACCGTGCCGATCCTCTACCCGAAGGTCTCGGACCCGGACCTGCTCGTGATCATGAGCCAGGAGGGGTTCGAGAAGTACGGGGCGGGGGCGCGCCGGGATGCCCGGATGCTCGTCGACTCGGGGCTCGTTCTCTCGCGCCCGGGTTGCCCGTACCTCGAGGTTCCGGCGACCGACGACGCCCGGACCGTACTCAAGAAGGTGATAGTCGCGAACATCGTGATGCTCGGCGCGCTCGTCGAGGCGACCGGCGTCGTGTCGCGGGAGGCGATCGAGCGGGCCGTGCTCGACTCGGTGCCGAAAGGGACCGAGGAGCTGAACCTGGGGGCTCTTCGTCAGGGCTACATCAGGGGAGGGGAGGCATTCCATGAAGCTGCGTGAGTTCGAAGGAAAGCGGGTCTTCGCCGAGGCGGGGATCCCGGTACCGAGAGGGAGGGTGATCAGGCCGGGCGACGAGCCCGGAGATCTCGACGAGTTCGGCGACGAGGTCGTGCTGAAGGCCCAAGTCGATGTCGGGGGACGGGGGAAGGCCGGGGGGGTCGTGATCTGCCCGACGGCCGAGGCGCCGGCGCGGGCGGGGGACCTCTTCGGGACCACGATCAGGGGCCTTCCCGTGACGGAGATCCTGGTCGAAGAGCGGCTCCCGATCGTCCACGAGTACTACTGCGCGGTCATGGTGGACCGGTCGACCAGCCAGCCGGTGGTCCTCTTCGCGGAGGCGGGGGGAGTCGAGATCGAGGAGACGGCGAAAAACGACCCCGACCGGGTCAGGCGAGTCGGAATCTCCCCCCTGTTGAGCGGGCTCCCGCCCTTCGCCGTGAGGGATCTCGTCGGCGCTGCCCCGAAGGCCCTCGCCCCGATCGTCTCCGCCCTCTACCGTGCCTTCCTGGCGAACGACGCCATCCTCGCCGAGATCAACCCGCTCGCCATCCTCGAGGACGGACGGGTCATGGCCGTGGACGCGAAGGTGATCGTCGATGACAACGCCCTCGCACGACAGGGGATCGCACAGAACCGCGACCTCTCCGAGCGTGAGCGGGAGGCCGAGCGGCACGGCTTCTCCTACGTCGAGCTCGACGGGGACGTCGGGGTGGTCGGGAACGGCGCAGGCCTCACCATGGCCACGCTCGATCTGATCGAGCACTACGGCCTCCGGGCCGCCAACTTCCTGGACGTCGGCGGGGGGGCGGATCGTGAAAGGGTCGCTCACGCGGTCCGGCTCCTCGCCCTCTCCCCGGGCGTCCGGGTGATCATCGTGAACCTGCTCGGCGGGATCACGCGGTGCGACGAGGTCGCCCTCGGGATCGTCGACGCCGGCGTGCGACAGCGGATCATCGTCAGGATGGCCGGCACGAACGAGGAGGAGGGGCGCGCGATCCTCGGGGAGCACGGCTACGAGATGTACGGTTCCATGGACGAGGCGGTCGCAGCGGCCGCGGGAGGAACCCGATGATCCTCGCCGACCGGAAGTCCGGCGTGATCGTGGCAGGAGCCACGGGGCGGCAGGGGCTCTTCCATATCGGGCTGATGAACGACTACGCCAGGGAGGTGGGCGGTACCGGGGTGGTCGCGGGCGTGACCCCCGGGAAGGGGGGCCAGGAGGCGGCCGGTGTCCCCGTCTACAACAGCATCCGGGAGGCCCTCCGGGAGCACGACGCACAGGCGAGCGTGATCTTCGTCCCTGCCTCCGCGGCCGGCGACTCGATCATGGAGTCGGCGGCGAACGGTCTGGAGCTCGCGGTCGCCATCACCGAGCACATCCCGGTTCACGACACGATGAAGGCGATCAACTACGCCCGGCTCTACGGCACCACCGTGATCGGCCCGAACTGCCCGGGCCTGATCTCCCCGGGGGAAGCGAAGCTGGGGATCATGCCGGCGCACCTGGCCAGGCCGGGCCCCGTCGGGGTCGTCTCGCGCTCCGGCACGCTCACCTACGAGATCGTGGACGAGCTCTCCCGGGCGGGGATAGGCCAGTCGACCGTCGTCGGGATCGGGGGGGACCCCGTGATCGGCTCGACCTTTACCGATATACTCGCCCGGTTCGAGCGTGACCCTACCACGAAAGCCGTCGTGCTGGTGGGCGAGGTCGGCGGAGCCCTCGAGCAGGAGGGGGCGGCCTCGACCAGCCTCCCGCTGGTCGCGTACATCGCCGGCGTTTCAGCCCCCCCGGACAAACGGATGGGGCATGCCGGCGCGATCGTCGAAGGGGGCGAGGGCGACGCCCGCTCCAAGATCAGGGCGCTCGAGGGCATGGGGATCGCCGTCGCATCGAGGCCGTCCGAGATCCCGGACCTGGTCCGGCCGTACCTATGAGCCAGGACAGGTTGATGCTCTCGGCCGGTCTCCGGCTGGCCGCAGACCTCGGGGCGCGCGCAGTCATCGCATTCGTGGACGCCGAGATCCCGGACCCCCCGGTCCCGGTCTTCAGCGCCGCGGCGACGTGGCCGGATGACGACTCCCCCCGGACCCCCGAAGGGATCCGCGAGGTGCTCGTCGAGCGGCTCCGTGCAGCATCTGCCCCGATCTCGCTCGTCCCCGGCGACCCGGGCGGAACGGTGATCGGGGTCTTCTCCGACGGGCTGGTGATGGTCTCCCTGGACCAGGTGAAGTCACGGTTCTCCCTGGAGCAGTTCGACCGTTATGTTTCCCGCCCGGTGATCGCGGCCGTCCTCCAGCTCGCGCTCGAGATCGGGAGGGAGGGGCGCGAGGGGAGGCCGATCGGGACCGCGTTCATCATCGGGGACGCTGACGCGATCCTCGGCATCTCCCATCAGCTGATACTGAACCCGTACCTCGGCCATCCGCCCGAGGTGACCAGCATCCTGGACCGCTCCAGCTGGGAGTCGATCAAAGAGTTCGCGCAGCTGGACGGGATGTTCGTGATCGACTCCTCGGGTGCGGTGGTCGCCGCCGGACGGTACCTCGACGTCGATTCGCGGCTGGTCCATCTCCCGAGCGGCCTGGGGGGGCGGCACCGCGCCGCCGCCGCCATGACCCAGCTCCTCCCGGTCGTCGCCGTGATCATATCCGAGAGTGGCGGCACGGTCCGCGTCTTCACGGAAGGCCTCTGCCGGCTCGAGGTCCGCCCCGATCTGGCGGCCGTCCAGAGATGCGTATGACCCGGCGGGTCTCGATCGCCCGGTGTCGTGATTACGACCCGGAGCGGGTCATGGCAGCCTTTCTCGAGGTACTGGCTCCCCTCGGCGGGATCTCGGCGTTCATCAGGCCGGGCGACCGGGTGCTGGTCAAGCCGAACCTGCTCACGAGCCGGTCGCCAGGGGAAGCGGTCACGACCCACCCCTCGGTGGTCAGGGCGGCGCTCATCGCCGTCAGGGACGCCGGCGGGGAGCCCGTGCTCGGCGATTCCCCCGGTGGCCGGAACACCCCGGAGAACTATCGTTCACTCCTCCGGCGGACGGGGCTTCTTCCCGTGCTCGAGGAGTGCGGGGTCGACGCCGTCTTCTTTGACGGCGATACGACCGAGATCGCGTCTCCCGCCGGCAGGGTCTACCGGAGGTTCCACGTCTCGTCGGCCGTCGCCCGCGCGGACGCGATCGTCTCGATCTCCAAGCTGAAAACCCACCAGCTGACCCTGGCGACGGGGGCCGTCAAGAACTGCTACGGATATATCCCCGGGATCGAGAAGGCCGGGTACCACCTCAGGACAGGCCCGGATCGCCGACGGTTTGCCGACCTCCTCCTTGACCTGTACGAGGCTCGCCCCCCGGTCCTCTCCGTGATGGATGCCGTGGTGGGGATGGAGGGGAACGGCCCCTCGAACGGTACCCCGCGGGAGGTGGGACTCCTCCTCGCCTCTCCGAGCGCACCGGATCTCGATTTCGTGGAGGCATACCTGATGGGCTTCGACCCACTCGAGGTCCCGACGGTGTCCGAGGCGGCGAGGCGCGGGCTCGGCCCCCGGGCCCTCGACGAGATCGAGGTGCTGGGCCTCTCGATCGAGGAGGTCCGGCCCCAGGCCTTCCGGCGTCCTGCGTCCCACCTCTTCGCACGGGTGCCCGCGCCGCTCGTCTCCGCCCTGAACCGGTTCGTCCTGGCTCGCCCGCGCATCCTGGTCGACCGGTGCCGTCGTTGCGGGATCTGCAGCGAGAACTGTCCGCCCGGCGCGATCGAGCTGGTGAAAGGAGCCCCGCGGATCCGGCAGGAGGCCTGTATCCGCTGCTACTGCTGCCAGGAGCTCTGCCCGGCCGACGCCATCGTGATCGACAGGCCGCTCCTCCGCCGCCTGGTCGAGATGTCCGGGGCCGCCTGATACCGCCGCGTGCGCGGGGCGACAGATGTCCCGGGAGATCCGGCGTCGGGGGGATCCGGTAAGCCTGTCGATCCGATGATCTCACGGGACGATCGCCAGAGGGGGCGTGCCCCTCGAAAAGTGTTATCACCGGGCAGCCTGAACCTGATCCGTGTGACGCGATACGCACTACTCGCGATCGTGCTCATTGCCGGTATCCTGGCGGGGGGATGCCTGGAGCTCTCCCGGACCGATCCGGTGAACGCGAGCGAGCACCAACTTCTGTACCGGATCGAGAGCCTGGAGCAGGAGAACGCCGGGCTCCGTGAGCAACTCGACCAGAAGAACATCACCATCCGGAGCTACGAGAACCAGCTTGCCTTCTACCGCGCTCGGTTCGCCCCGGTGGACACCCCCGGGTCAGGCGATAGAGGGCAGGGCGAGATCAACGGACGGGCCTCGCTCGACGCGCCCGCCGTGCTTCAGCGGACCGTCTACGAGCAGAACGGGCCCTTCATCTCGGAACGGATCGAGATGGAAGGCTCGCTGTTGAATGTGACCGTGGAGATCGTCCCCGGACGCGGACGGGTGCTGGTCGAGACGACCCCGCTGATGGGCGAGGTCTTCCAGGACGCGGCGAACATGGCTGTCTACGTCGCGCAGCAGAAGACCGGGCGAGACCTCTCCTCGGCCGACGTCTTCATCTCGATTGTGGCCCAGGACGAAGTCCCGGCCGTCGACGGCGGCTCGGCCGGAGCGCTCATGACTCACCTGATGATCTCGGTGATCGAGGGGACAGAGCCGAGGTCGGATATGACCATGACCGGGACGATCGACCAGGACGGCCGTGTCGGGGCCATCGGCGGGGTGGTCCAGAAGGCGACGGCCGCGAAAGAGCGGGGGAAGACGCTCTTTCTCCTGCCGCGAGACAACAGCCAGCTCGTCCGGTACGTCGAGACCGCTACAGAATACTACGGATACACATTCGTTCGGCGCGTTCCGGAAGAGATCGACGCGAAAGACTACATCGAGTCCGAGATCGGGATCCGGGTTGAGTACGTCGATACGATCGAGGACGTGCGCCGTCTGGGTTGAGGGGGGAGACCGCAGTCCCCCTGGCCCAGCCCCTCCTGCCCGGTCATTCCCTGGTGCCGGGGCAGGTGTCAACCCCCTCCACCGTGCCGCTTCGTCGATCTATCGAGCACACCGGCACCTGTTGGGAACTGCCGCATGGAACGGAGGAATGAGAACACCCCCCGATCCTTCGAAAGAACCCGCAAGCTTTTCTCTTATCGTCGCGAGAGAGATCTCGATGGAGAAGGAACCGCTCCGATGGGACCAGCGGGGGCGGGAGCCGTGAAGAGCACCGGTCTTGATCGGATCCCCGAGGGTACTCGCTGGCAGGTCTGTGCGCGCCTGCTCGCGAAGCTCCCCCTGCTCTACGATATCACCTTCCGGCGAACCGTGGGAGAGGAGTACGACCTCCTCGAACACGCGATCTGGATCGAGATGGCGCGCGAAGCAAGGGAACTGGCGGATGCCTTCCGTCTCCCGCGGGAGACCCCGGGCGACCTTGCCGCCACCCTCTCTCTCCTGGGGACTTCCCTCTTCGGGCGCGACTTCCAGTTCGACCTGCTCTCCGAGAGCGAACAGTCTGCCCTGCTACGCGTGCTCCGCTGCCCGTTCCTGGAAGAGGCGGACCTGCTGGATGTCGACCGCGGGATCCTCGCGGACCGTTGCCTCGCGTTCTCGATTCCCCTTATCGAGGGGTTGAACCCCGGATACACGCTCCGGTATCTCCGCGCGGCATGCGCCGGCGACAGGGGGTGCGAGCTGAAGATCCTGACCCGCGAGGCCGCTAAGAACGAGGAGGTCATCGCCTGAGGTCGTCGGCCGGGAAAGGTTGCTCGCTGGAAGGGAAGCCTGCGCCCCGGAGGGTCCGTCCCCCTGCGGAAAGCCCCCTGGAAGCGGCCAGGGGGACCGCGGACCCGATGGATAAGGCCAGACGAGACTGTCCCCGTTCTGCCGTGACGGCAGCGGTTCTATCCTGGCCTTTCGGGTCATTCGCAGAGCCCCGTTACGTCGTGCGTCCACGGTCCGCCATCGCGGAGCCGTGCCTCTCCGGGGGGGCGGGCTCGCGGCGGTCCGCTCGCGCGGGCCCCGGTTCAAGCCAGGGACGGTCTCGACGGGGACACTCCTGGACTCCCGGTCCGACAGAAAGATATGACGGCGGGACCGACGCCTGATCAGGTGGACACCCGATGGTGACCCTACTCTTCGATCCGGTTCCTGTGGTCAACCTGTTTCTTGCGACCGCGATCCTCATTCTTGGACTCTGGGGATATCACCGGAGCGGACGGCTCACCGAGGCGCTCGTCGGCGTGGCCTTCGGCCTCTTCGCGTTCACGCACCTGCTCGTGGTCCTCGGAGTCAGTACCACAGGACTCCTGATCCTGACGGTGAGGATCGTCGCGTACCTGATCGTGATGTACGCGATGCTCAGAGTCGCATCCGGCCATACCTACGGCTGATCCGGCGCGCCTGTCCCCAGGGGGCGTCGTCTTCTCGTGATGCAACGCCGACCTGGAAGTATCGAGGTGCCGTGCCCGGGACCCGAACCTTTCCCACGTCCCGGCCCGACTCACCCCGGGAGGCGCCCTTTATCTCTATGGAACGCCCTCTCTTGAGAACTGAGGTCGGAGCGATGGTAGAAAAGTTGATGATGGAGGAGGATGCGTACCGGCTTCTGCGGTCCGCCGGTGTTCCGGTTCCAGCCTCGGCCCTCGCCGAAACGCGCGAACAGGCGGCCGAATTCGCCTCCCGGATCGGGTTCCCGGTCGTCCTGAAGATCGTCTCGCCCGACGTCATCCACAAGAGCGATGTCGGAGGGGTCGTCCTCGGAGTTGCCACCCACGAGGAAGCGGCCAGGGCCTTCGACACCATCCGGGAAAACGTGAAATCGCATCTCCCGGGGGCGAGATTCGAGGGCGTCCTGGTCGTTGCCCAGGCCGCGAGGGGCATGGAGCTGATCATCGGTGGCAGGACCGACGATTCCTTCGGAAAGGTCCTGACGTTCGGTCTCGGCGGGACACTCGTCGAGTTCCTCGACGACGTCGTGGTCCGGATCCTGCCCCTTTCCCGCGACGAGGTCTCATCCATGGTCCGCCAGATCGACGGCTACCGGCTGGTCGAGGGGTACAGGGACTATCCGCCTCTGGACGGGGAGGCGCTCGTCGACCTCGTCCACCGGGTGGGCGAGGTCTTCCTGGCGACACCCGGTCTCGTGGAGTTCGACCTGAACCCGGTCGTCCTCTACGAGGAGGGAGCCATGGTCGTGGACGCGCGCCTCTACACCGACGACACCCCCGTGGAACCGGCGTGCATCGAGCCCGAGCCGTTCCCGCCCGACCTCTTCCTCCCGCGCTCCATCGCCGTCGTCGGGGCCTCGACCGATCCCCGCAAGATCGGGTACGCGGTCTTCCGGAACCTGTTGACCTTCAAGGGCGAGCTCTACGCGGTCAACCCGAACCGGAGCGAGGTCCTCGGCCGGCAGGCCTACCCGTCCCTCACCGCGACCCCCGGCCCGGTTGACATGGCCGTGATCGCCGTACCTGCCGCGTCTGTTCCAAAGGTAATCAAGGAGGCGGGGCAGGCAGGCGTCCGGCTTGCCGTCATCCTCTCGGCGGGGTTCCGCGAATCGGGCGAGGAGGGGCGGCTCCTGGAGGAGGAGGTGATGACGGAAGCCCGGGTCGCAGGGATCCGTGTCGTCGGACCGAACTGCCTGGGAGTCATGCTGCCTCCGTACCGGATCAACACGACCTTCGACCCGGTCTCGCCGGGGGTCGGCACGATCGCATTCATATCGCAGTCCGGGGCGGTGATCACCATGGTCGTGGACTGGTCGCTGCCAGAGGAGATCGGCTTCTCGGTCGTGATCTCGGTCGGAAACCAGGCCGACCTGACGTTCCAGGACTACCTGATATTCGCCGAGCAGGATCCGAACACCAAGTCCGTCATCATGTACATCGAGGAGATCCGGGACGGGTGCAGCTTCCTGAAGGTCGTCAGGCGGGTGACCGAGCGTAAGCCCGTCATCGTACTCAAGTCGGGTTCCTCGGAGAGGGGGCGCGAGACCGCGTCCTCCCATACCGGCTCGATCGCCGGGGACTACGAGGTTTACCGGGGGGCGTTCGAACAGGCGGGGGTGATCAGTGTCTCCTCTTTCTCGGAGGCCTTCCAGATCGCGGAGCTGCTCGGTTCGGAGGGCTACCCGGCCGGCCGGCGAGCGGTGGTGGTGACGAGCGCCGGCGGACTCGCGGTCCTCTCGTCCGATTACGCTGAACGGTATGGCGTTGACCTGGTGACCCTCCCGCTGGAGCTTCTGGCGAAGCTCGACACGTTCCTCCCCGACGAATGGAACCGGCAGAACCCGATGGACCTGATCGGGGATGCGGGGGCCGACCGTTTCGCCAGGGTCTTCGACGCCCTGCTCCGGCGACAGGATTTCTGGGACATCGCGATCGTTATCGCGGTGCCGTCCGCCACCATGGACCCTGCTCACCTCGCCAACGAGGTGGTGCGGTTCAGCCGACATACCGACCGGATGGTTATCGGCTGCCTGGCAGGCGGCGACTCGCTCCGGGCCGGACTCAGGATCTTGCGGGAGCAGCGTGTCCCGAACTTCGACGAGATCGAGGACGCATTCCGGGCCCTCGGCACCGTCTTCCAGGTGCGCGGCACCCGCTGATGGCGGGCCCGTTTTTTATTCCCGCCCGGCGTAGTACTGATGATGGGCCAGCTGATCGTGGACATCGGCGGACGGCCCGGGCTTGACTGCCGGGGATTCTGCTCTTACTGCTATTTCCGTCATGTCAGGGACCCTGCCCCGCTCGGGTGTCGCCACTGCCTTCCGTTCCGGAAGGGATGTGACTACTGCACCCGTATGGTCCGTGAGGCCTACCCTGGCTTCCGGCCGTTCCGCGAGGTGGCGGAGGAGACCCTGGGGCGCCTCCAGCTGGCATCCGACGAGATCGACCGCGTCACCATCAGTGGAGGCGGCGACCCGAGCTGCTATCCCGCGTTCGATGACCTGGTCGAGGTTCTGGCCGCCATCGAGTCCCCGCTGCACATCGGGTACACGTCCGGGAAGGGATTCGATGACCCGGAGGTCGCCGGCCGGCTGGTCGAGAACGGACTGACCGAGGTCTCGTTCACGGTCTTTGCCTCGGATCCCGGGCTGCGGAAACGGTACATGCACGACCCGACTCCCGAGGCATCTCTCGCCGTGGTCGAGGAGCTCGCCGGGGCGATCGACCTGTACGCGGCGGCCGTCATCCTCCCGGGGGTGAACGACGGGGCGGTGCTCGAGGCGACGGCCGACTGGCTCGAGGAGGCGGGTGCAAGGGGGCTTATCCTGATGCGTTTTGCGAACGAGGTGCGTCAGGGACTCGTCCTCGGAAACGCCCCCGTCATCCCCGGCGTGGAGCCGCAGGACGTCGAGTCCTTCTCGGCGCTGGTCCGGGAGACCGCGCAGGGACGCTCGATGCGCGTGACCGGTACACCTCTCCTCGACCCTGCCCTCGGCTCACCCTTTGCCATCCGGGACGAGCCCGACCTGCTCGACCGCCTTCCCCGGGTGACGGGCCGGGCCTCGGTAGTGACAGGCTCCGTCGCTGCGCCGTTCCTCGGAGGCCTGCTCGAGCGGCTGGGGGAGACAGCGCAGGTGGCACCGGTGAAGAAGGAGATCGCCTGCCTCATCACGGCAGACGATCTGCGAGACCTCGATCTCTCCACGCTCGAGAACGTCGTGGTGATCCCGGGACGGGCTCTCGTGCACGACGCCGAGGCAGAAGCGATCCTGTCGAGCGACGGGCGACGCAGGACCGTGGTCCGCGGGCCCGACATGCTGACGGCCGACGGCGAGACGAGCATGGGCATGACCCGCGAGGGCGTGCTTGACCTGGAGATGCGCGGTCTCTTCGAGCTCGTCAATACGATCAACCTGCATGGTGGGCGCTGAGGTCGCTCACGGGCGCCTTCTCCCCCCTTATAACCTGGCACGGTCTTCTCGAAAGACGCTCACGCATGTTCCGAGACGGCCTCGCAGGTCCCCTCGTCGCTCGGCCCGCCCCTTCCACGACGACAGGATGACGGGATCGAAGGGGACGAAGGAGGGCCGGACGGCGAGAACGGGGTGGGGTGCCGGGGGCGGTCGCGTCCTGCACCATCCCGGCGATTATCGTGGATGTATCAGACGGATCATCTTGGGCCGCCGGTCACCATCTCACTCGTGACAGGGGATCGCCCGGATAACCGGGGCACTCGTGACCAGTGCCCGGACGTGACGTCCACGACAACCCTGCATACCCGAACACCCGACCACGGGCGGTCTCCGGGATCTCCTTTCCGGTTTCGGAGCGTGGAGTGCGTTGCCAGCACACGAAGATGGTTCCCGGGGTCCGGCTCCGAGCCACGATGCCTCCGCTCTCCCTGATCCATCAGCGTACGGGCCGTCGCAACCGCCGAGCACCGCGAGGGCGCGACTCAGTACGTGACGACTCGCGGGAGCTCCTTTGCCTGGGCGATCCACGAACCTATCTGGGCGACGGTCGGGAGTTTCCTGACGAGATTTTTCGCTTCGTTCACATCCTGCATCGTTTTCCAGAGGTTCTCCGGGACCCGGTTCGCAAGCTCGACAACCGTATCGACGCCCGACGCCTCCACCAGCTCCGAGTACTGCCTGCCGATGCCCTTGATTCGGTAGAGGTCGGCAATGTTCACCCAGCGAAGGACGAGAGTGTCGGAAATCCCCGCGGCGGCGATCTCTTTTCGACCCTTCCTGGTCGCACCGCTCTCCAGGAGACCCTCGACCGTCGTGATCCCCACCTTTGCCAGGGCGGCCTCATGGGCCGGCCCGATCCCTTCGATATCGATGACCCGCATCCTTTCCTCCAATTCAACTAACATAGGTCCGTGATCGCTCCCTCAATATCAAATTTCGGATCCGGTATCGGGACACACCAGGATCCCGGGCGATCTCCGGTAACGACCCGCAGAGAGAGGTACCGGAATATCCGATCTTATCGGGACTCGCGGTGCGAGGGCTGTCGCTCACATGCATTTCAGTTAACGCACACACCTTCCCCACCCCAGAAGGGGTAATGACCTCAGGTCCTGACAGGAGAACCTCGTACGTCCTGGTGCTCAACCTGGTCTACCAACCCGTCCTCGAGGCGGATAACCCGGTCGAAGTACTGCTGATGCCACTCCTCATGGCTCACCATCACGATCGTCTGGCCGAGTTCACGGTTTAGCCTGGCGAAGAGGTCCAGAATCGTCCTCGATGTAGCGGTGTCCAGGTTGGCGCAGGGCTCGTCGGCAAAGACGATCGCCGGGCGGTTCACGAGTGCGCGCGCGATGGCGACCCGCTGCTGCTCACCCCCCGAGAGCTCGTGCTGGAGGTGGTCGGCGCGGTCGGCAAGTCCGACCTCGTCCAGGATCGCGAACGCTGCCTGCTCGAACTCATCCCGCCCGGAGCCCCGGACCATGGGAGTCAAATAGATATTCTCAAGGGCGGTGAGCTCGCCGATCAGGGCGTAGTCCTGGAAGACGTAACCGAGTCGTTCAAGGCGAAAACGCGTCCGCTCACGGTCCGAGAGGCCGAGCACGTCGACACCTTCGACCGTCAGGCTCCCGGAGGTCGGATAGTCGAGAAGACCCAGGACGTGAAGCAGGGTTGACTTCCCCGATCCCGACGGACCCATGATCCCAATGAACTCACCGTCCTCGATCTCGAAGGAGACCCCCCGGAGCGCATTGACATCGACCGCACCCATACGATAGACCCTCGTGAGGTTCGCGGCTGATATCATCTCCTATCCCCGTATAGCCGATAAGATATCCTCGCTCGCAGTCCGCCAGGCCGGAACGAACCCAGCAACAACCGAGACGAGGAAGAGGCTGACCATGCTCTGCAGGACCTGTTCAGCCTCGATGGCCGGGTAGATCGGACCACCGGGGATGCGCAGAGGATACAGGTTCAGAAGGTAGACGAGGACCGAGAGGATGGCGAGACCGAGTCCTGTGCCGACCAGGCACATGAATATCACCTGGAGGACGTAGGAGTTGACGATGAGCCCCCTGTCGATACCCATCGCCTTCAGGATCCCTATCTGGCGGCGCCGGTTCATGGTGCTGATGTAGACCACGATGAAGATCACCACGACGGCGATCACGAGCGAGACAAGAGTCGAGATAAGATTGATCACAGCGAACGCGTCGGAGATGTCTCCCAGCATGCTCCGCGACTTCTCCTGCCAGGTGCGAACCGTCTCCCCAATCCCGAACGAATAGAGGAGGTTGCGGTAGGACTCCTCATCCCCCGTGGTCGCAGTCCGGACGAGGACCTGGGATGCCCGGTCTCCGGCGCCAAGGACTGTTGCGAGTTCTCTCCGCGTCACGTAGACGGCCGAGTCCGCGTTCACGGCCTCGGTCTCGAAGATCCCCTTGACGCGGTACTTCCGGATCTGGCCGTTCGGATAGGCGACCGTGATCAAATCTCCGACCCCCGCTCCTCCGAGCGAATCGAGATCGTCGAGCCGCTCGTTCCTGTCGCCAGCGATCGTCGTCCCTATCACGGCAACGTCGGTGTCGCCCTCCGAGAGGTACGTGCCCCCAGTTAACCTGGTCGCTGTCAGCAAGACCCGGGCTTCGTCCCCCGGGTCCACCCCGGTCACCTGGCTGGTGATGGACCGTTTCCCGAAGGTGATCGAGGCGCCGGTCGTCAACCGTGCCGCGGCGGCCGTGATCCCCGGGATCCGCCCGACCTTTCTGACGAGAGCGTCGGCATCCGGGATAGAGACCTCCCCCTCCCTCGGCTCCAGGGCCAGGTTCCCATAGAGATAGCTGACTGCCTGTCGATCAAACGAGACGATCACCCCCTGGACGATCGAGGGTAGGAAGATCAGGTTGACGAAGACCAGGGCGATGATCGCGATGGTCAAGAGAAGAGCCCCCTTGCTTCCCCGCCTGAGAGAGCGGCCGGCGAGAAACGCGGAGACCTGCAGGTCCTGGAACATAGCGCCTTCAGGCGGCCCGGCGCCGCCAGTACCAGGCCCCGATGAGCAGTCCTCCCACGACAAAACCCGCGGCCACCAGGAACCGGGCGGTCCCTCCCTCGCACACCTCGACCGTCAGCGGCTCTGAAAGGGTGTGCGTTCCCTCTTCGTCGTCCCAGGACGCTGTGAGCGTGAACTGCGCGACACCGGCCTGGTCCGCGACGAGGTTGAAGACGACCGGGGCGTCGTTTCCGGGCTCGATCGTGCCGACGAACGACTCGTTGCCTCCCGGAAAAGGAAGGTCGACATGGGCCCGGACGGAGTTCGCGTCGTCTGTCCCGGAATTCTCGAGCCGGGCGAGGAGGGTGAACGCCTCTCCCCGCGCAACATGGACGGGGTCCGTCGTGAGCGACGCGAGCCCGAGCTCGGCCCGTCCGCGGACCATGACCGAGACGACCTCGTTCTGGCGCGCTGGCGTGCCATCGGGCAGAACGTAATCGAGGGTCACGGCGATCGGCCGCAGCCCCAGCTGGACCTGCCGATCGGTCGAGAATACGAGCGCGAGCGGGAATGCTGCACCGGGAGCCAGGCGCGAGATGCTGTGGGTGCCGGCCCCCTCGAGGGCGATCGAAGGGGACGAGGAGTTGACCGTCAGAATGACGTCGGTCGCGGTCGCACTCCCGCGGTTCACCAGCGATAGGTTCACCGTGAACGGGGAGCCCGGCGTGACAGGGTCGGTCTGGGAACGCTCCAGGACGAGAGCAGGTCGCGCGAGCTGCCCGACCTGCGTTCCGACGTTCACCACGAGCGGGTGTCGGATCGAGTCCCCCTGTTCGGTCCGGATACGGACCTCGGGGGAATAGATCCCCCGTGCCTGCGGGGCCCGGACGTGAAAGGTAACCCGTACCTGCTGACCCGGCCCTATCCTGCCGATCCCGTCGAAACTCCCCGAGAGCACCTGCAGGTCAGTCGAATGGAGCCGGACGGAGGCGATGAACGGGTCCCCGTCCATCCCCGTCGAGGAGTTCGCGCCGGAAGGCGCACCGCCGCCGTTCGTGACCGTGACCGTGACGAGCCCCTCGCCGTCGGGTGAGAGGACCACAGGGCTGACCTCGTAGTCGCTGACGATGAGTCCGGCGCCAGCGGTACAGGTGAGCCCCGATACGAGGAGAACGACGAGTCCGATAGGCGGGATGCCCCGGATCACGCGCCCCCCTCGACAGGGAACCCGGCGTTCTTCCAGGCCAGGAAGCCGCCCAGCACGTTAGCGACGTTTCCGAAACCCCTCGACTCGAGCAGGCTTGCAGCCAGGCTGCCCTTGTATCCGACATCGCAGTGAACAGCGACCGGCCGATCTCGGGGAATCTCATCCGAGCGGGCGGCGAGTTCCCCGGCATAGACTTGGAGAGAGCCCGGGATCGCCCCCTGATCCTGCCTGTGATTCCCGTCCCGGACGTCGACGATCGTGACCTCGTCCTGCCGCACCCGGAGTTCATGGACTGACCAGGCCCCGACAGCCGCGATCGGCTTCCCCGTCCTGCTCCAGGAGGCGAACCCACCCGCAAGGTACCCGGCAAGGTTGTCGTACCCGAGCCGGACGAAGTGGGTCGCAGCACCGGCCAGATCCTGGTTGAAGTCGTCGACGAGCGCGATGGGCCGATCGTAATCGAGAACCCACCCGATGAAGGCCGCGAGCCCGTCGCGCCAGATGCTGAGGCTCCCCGGAACGTGGCCGGCGGCGAACGAGGTCGGTGACCTGATGTCGACGACCTGCATGCCGGCGAGAGCCGCAGGTGCGAGCGGAACGAGCAACTGCCTGTCCGGCGGGGCGGAGGGCCCCGAGAGGTTCAGCATCTCCATCCTCCGGAAGTACGGCGGCCGATACGTGATCTCAGCAGCCTTCCTGGCGATGAAGGTATCACGGTCCAGCGCGAGATACGGGTTGCTGGAACGCTCGTAACCGACGGTGGAGAATGGCAGGTCTCGGATCCCGACCCCGCAGACCGACCCGGCACCATGGGCAGGGCAGACGGTTGTCCCGTCGGGGAGAGCCATGATCTCTTCGTGGAGCGAAGAGAAGAGGGTGTCCGCGTTCGCCCTGAGGTCGTCGCTCATCAGGTCAACCCGGCCGACAGACCCTGTCATGAGCGCGTCCCCGGTGAAGACGGCAAAGGGTCGTTCCGGATCCGCTCGTTCGCGGAGCACGAACGAGAGCGACTCGACCGTATGCCCCGGCGTCTCCAGGGCCTCGAGCTCCAGTGGCCCCACCCTGACCCGGTCGCCGCCGTGCATTGGCGTGCCGTAGGCGAAGTCGATCCCGGTCCCGTGGTGAACCGTAGCCCCGGTTCTCCGGGAAAGCTCAGCCGACCCGACCAGGTAATCCTCGTGTCGGTGCGTATCCAGAATATGGGTGATCGCGGCCCCGCGCGCAGTTGCCCGCCTGATATAGACGCTGCAGTCCCGTCGGGGATCTATCACGGCCGCCGCACCGTCACCCCCAACAAGGTATGACTGGTGAGCCAGCCCCTCCGATCTGATCGTCTCGAAGAACATACGGATACTCCTGCCCCGGTCCACGCAGGTGCCCAGTTATCATCGAGGATTCAATCCCCGAGAAAATAAACCATCCGGCAGGTGACACCACTGACGCGTCTCAGGTATATCTCGCAGAGGCACGTACTTCCGTGCGTGCACTGATCTCCGTTACGGGTCAAGCCGCTCAATCTGGCCAGTTCCTTGCTGTGGACCGTCCAGATGGGTCTGGCCGGGTGTGATCCCGTTCTACCGGTGAGTAACCCCGGTGCCGACTGTACTCCGGTGAGAAAGAGGCGGCTGGACACGCATCTCGGTCCTCGAAACGACCCCCGGGATTCGAGAGACCTGCTCGTGGCCCACCTTCGTTCTGTCCCGTCCGGGGACTCCTTCGCCCTGCCCCCAGGCGGATCGTCGGTCACCGATGCGGGATCGGATATGGCCGACGAGCCTCTTGCCCCTCCGCTCCCTGGCCGCACAGCGATACTGGAGACTGGCGGTAATACTGACGAGCAGACCCGCGAGCTGATCGCTGCCATGTCTCGGGCCGGGTACCGGGCATGGAACGGGAGCGGGGCGACAGGATCCTGGAACACACGACCGTGCCGGAGGCTGCGCTGGCGACGACGAGAGATGCTGACACCCCTGCCCGGGCCGCTTCGCAGAGGGCCGGGGAAGCTTCCGGAATGTGTGCCCGGCAATGAATGACGACCGGGGAGACCTTCACGGTGAGGCGGGCCCGGTTCACCCGGGTTAGTGTCACGATCGGGTCCGCGTCCCACGGCAGCGATCCTCTCGATCTAGAACGGGAATGAGGCGAATCCGGGCTGTTCACTTCTTTATGGCACGGGGATGTCGGTGGTTGAGCCATCGCGCGACGGGCCTGTGTGGAGGGGAAGACGTAAGCCCGGTTCCAACACGAGGCGGTGAAGACGGTTGACCATGCTTTCCGTTCTTCGCTGATCCGATATATCCGGGCAGAATCCCGCTATCATCCGCCAGATGATCGCCGCGATGCCCGGCGAGAGTCCGGACGAGGGGTCTCCCATCCGTTATGCCCATCCTTCGGGGACGGTCCGCCGGCCCACGCCAGTCACTCTCGGGTCTCTCCCGGGCATATCTGTGAATGGAGAGCCCCGCAGAGACGATATGGTGCCATACGAGCCTGTTAGGCCGGGATCCACACTCCGTCTCTCCGATGACTCGAGCATCTGAGGGGACCCACACATCCAGGCCCTTGCGGAGTCCATGCCCCGGATCTCGCTATACCGTGTCCTGCCAGGACTGGTTGGACCCCGGATCCGGGAGAACCGGTCCCCCCCCCGAGCCCCCTGAAGAGGTCGATTCCGGGCTGAGATGCACAGGCATGCCCGGTCCACGTCCACCGGGACGACCGGTCAGGACAACGCCGCGGGATCGGCTTAATAGCCTCTCCGCACGCACCGATCTGAGTATGACGTCGGACAGTGAGCAGGCGATCTTCGAAGCCGGGATCAAGCTCGGTGCTCTCTACCACCAGTGGGTCGGCACCCCGATCTCGCCCCAGATCGCCGAGGTTATTGAAGAGGCGATCGAGCAGGCGGTCGGTCTCCAGCCATTCGTTGAGGAGATCACGGTCCGACTCGATACCCGGAAGATGCGCCCAAACGAGTTCGGGTACAGCGAGCTGACGGGGCTCATGTTCGAGGTCGAACTCGAGACGCGGTGCAACGGCGCCTCCTGCCGGGCACGCCTGGCGCCCTCCGGCGACTACCCCCTGATGACGATCCTCTCCTTACATGATACCCAGACGGTTTCCGATCACGGATGATCACATCCACATCGACCCCGTGAACGGGCGGGGGATCGAAGCTGCCAAAGACTTTCTCAGGGCCGGGGGAACCCACCTCTTCCTGGTCTCGAAGCCTTCCTGGTCGTTCGACGTCTACCCGGAATCGGGAGAGGACTACCGGGCTGTGTATGACGGGACGCTCGAGGTTGCGAGACGGGTGCGGGAGCTCGGGCTCACCGTCTTCCCCGTGCTCGGCGTCCACCCTGCCGAGATAACGGTCTTCTCCGACCGGCGCGCGCCTGCCGAGTCGGCACGGGTGATGGCAGAGGGGCTCGACCTCGCGGCCGAGTACGTCCGCGAAGGACGAGCGGTCGCGCTCAAGAGCGGCCGGCCCCACTACGACGCGGGGGAGGAGATCCTCGCCCTCTCGAACCGGGTGCTCGCACGGGCTCTCGAGCTCGGGGCGCGGGAGGGGTGTGCGGTCCAGCTCCACGCGGAGAGTGGGCCGTGCGATGACGTGGTCGACATGGCCCGCGTGGCCGGCATTGAGCCGTCCCGCGTGGTCAAGCACTTCGCCGATCCCGAGACCCTGCTCGTCCCCTCTCTGATCGCGCGGCACGGGACAATCCCGGAGATCGCCGCATCCCGCCGCCCCTTCATGCTCGAGTCTGACTATATCGACGAGCGCGACCGACCGGGATCCGTTATTGGCCCGAAATCCGTCCCTCGATTCTCACACCGCCTGCTCGCCTCGGGCGCTATCGACGAGGAGGCGCTCGCCAGATGTCACGTGGAGACGCCGTCGAACGTGTACGGCGTCGAGATATCGCTCTGATCCCGATAGGGGGCCTTCACGAGCACTTATTTTTACGCGCGGGCTCAACTGTATCACAGCATGTTCATGAAGGTGCACCGGGTCCCGGGTGAGGGCGACGTGGTCGCAGTCTGCGACCGCGAGCTCCTCAACCAGGTTCTCCGGCACGGCGACGTAGAGGTGCCGATCTCGGATCGGTTCTATGGAGACCGGCCGGCGACAGATGACGAGGTCCGAGGCGCCCTCAGGGGAGCCTCGAGCATCAACCTCTTCGGGCAGCGGACGGTCGAGCTGGCGACGGAGATGGGGCTCGTGGAGGAGGCCGCCTGCCTTCTGATCGGAGGCGTTCCCCACGCCCAGGTCTATTTCATCTGACATGGATATCAGGGAGACCTTCTGCCCGCGGTGCGGCGGACCAGCGGGCGATGGTTCCGACGGCCTGTGCGGGAGATGCCGGCTCGCCGAGACGCGGTGGCTCGAGTGCGAGACCCGCGCAGTCCATACCTACTGCCCGAGCTGCGGCGCGTGGAGGTCCGGCCGGGTCTGGACGGATTCGGACAGGGGACGGGACGAGGTCGGCCCGGGACTCGCGCTCTCGGCGCTCCGCCTCCACCCCGAGGTTCGCCTCCCCAGGTTCGAGGTCTCGATTCGCGAACTCTCAACCAACCGGTCCACTGCCAACATCAAGGTCTGGGGCACCCTCTATGGGGAACAGGTCAGCGGAGACTGCCGTGTCGAGCTGGTCTGGCAGAAAGAGCAGTGCGACCGCTGTAACCGCATCGCCGGGTCGTACTTCGAGGGGTACGTCCAGATCCGCGCGAGTGGCAGGGCGCTCACCAGCCGCGAGCTCCAGTCCGCCGCCCGGATCGCGCACGAGACCGAATGCGCGTCGCAGGCAGAGGGCGACCGGCTCAGCTACGTCTCCGACCTGAGAGAGACGCGGGAAGGGCTCGACATCGTGATCGGGTCGCAGGCGATCGGGCTTTCGATCGCTCAGGCGGTCGCGCAGCAGCTGGGTGGACGGGTTTCCACCCATCCGAAACTGGTCGGCGAGAAGGCGGGACGATCCCTCTATCGGGTCACGTATCTCGTCAGGCTCCACCAGTTCGTTCGCGACGACGTGATCGCGGTCGGCAGCGCGGACCTGATGATCGCCTCGTCCGAGGGCGACCATGTACGGGCGGTCGACCTATCAACAGGCAAGTCAAGGACTGTCCGGGACGAGGTGCCGAAGAGACTGATCGGGCATGGCTCGGACGCTGTAGAGGCGCTCGTGGCGTACCTCGACGGCGGAGTGATGGGGATGATCGACCCCGAGTCGAGCCGCTCGATCGAGGTGCCGCACCCGCCCTGGCTGAAGATAGCGGCTGGGGATCGAGTGAGGGTCCTCCGCGACCGGGACCGGCTGGTCGTCCTGGGGTGAGGCACGTGCTGACCAGGCGGTGTCCGGTCGAGTCCCTCGCGGCGTGCGCCGGTGAGGACTGGGTCGATCCTTCGCGTCGTCCCTTCGTAGAGGGCGACACGGCCTGGATTCCGGTCCGTGACGGATACGAATTTGACGAGGTTCTCCCCGCACGCACCCGCCGGGACGGAAGAGGATACCAGCGTCTCGGCGATCTGGTGCTCTTCCACGGGCCCGAGCCGGACGCCGCGTCAATCCGCGAGGCGGTCGCCCGATGCTCCCCGCGCGGAGTCCTCTGGATTCGGGGACACGCGGGCGCCGAGCGGCTGCCCGAAGTCAACGTGATCGCCGGGGAGGGCGGCGAGACTGTCTGTCGCGAGGACGGCCTCGCATACCGGCTCGATCCCGAGCGGGTGATGTTCTCCCAGGGGAACCGGAACGAGAAGCGCCGGCTCGCCGCCCTCGTCCGGCCCGGTGAGCGGCTCGGCGACCTCTTCGCCGGGATCGGTTATTTTTCCCTTCCGGCCGCCCGCGCTGGTGCACACATCCACGCGATGGAGCTGAACCCGACGGCGTTCGCGTTCCTGGAAAAGAACATCGCCTTGAATGGGCTCGCGGACCGGGTAAATGCCTCGTACGGCGACTGCCGTGACCTACTCTCGGGGACATACGACCGGCTCGTGCTCGGTCATTTCGACTCGCCAGCCTTCCTCGAGGTCGCCCTCGCCCACGTCAGGGCGGGGACCGTGATTCACCTGCACGCGCTCGAGCGGACTCCAGGAGAGCTCTCCCCCTCCCTCGATGCGACGGTGACCAGCTGCGGTTACGCGATAGCCTCATCGGTCCGGCGGGTCAAGAAGTACGCGCCCGGCCGGAGCCATACTGTCCACGACCTGGTGATCCAATGACCCATACCACTCTTGAAGGAAAAGAGATCGTGCTGGCCGTCACCGGTTCCATAGCGGCCGTTGAGACGGTGAAGCTCGCTCACGAACTCCGCCGCCGCGGGGCCGGTGTCCAGGCTGTCATGTCTGAGGCGGCAGCGCGTATCGTGCACCCCGACGCGCTCACTTACGCGACCGGCCGGCCAGCGATCACGGCCCTCTCTGGCCTCGTCGAGCACGTCCAATGGTGCGGGATCGGGGGGAAGGCAGATCTGCTCCTGGTCGCGCCCTGCACCGCGAACACCATAGGCAAGATCGCATGCGGGATCGACGATACCCCGGTCACCACCTTCGCCACGACCGCGCTCGGAAGCGGGAAGCCGGTCGTGGCCGTGCCCGCCATGCACGAGACGATGTACCATCACAGGACGGTAGCCGAGAACCTGGAGCGGCTGAGCACGCTCGGCGTCACCGTGCTGAAGCCGCGAATCGAGGAGGGGCGGGCCAAGATCGCCGAGATGGAGGTGATCGTGCTCGAATCCGAGCGGGCGGTGAACGAGAAGCCCCTCACGGGTCGCCGGGTGCTGATCACGAGCGGCCCCTGCCGCGAGCCGGTCGACGACGTCCGGGTGCTGACGACGCGCTCTACTGGTAAGATGGGCCGGGCGCTCGCGCTCGAAGCATATCGCCGGGGGGCCGAGGTGACGGTGGTCCACGCCGATATCTTCCCCTGCGTCCGTAACGTGCGGTGTTCTTCGGCTCGAGAACTCCACGATGCGGTCCTTGCGATCGGCGAGAGAGAGGGGATGGACATCTACGTCTCTGTCGCCGCCATCTCAGACTTCGTGCCTCCCCGGTTCCAGGGCAAGCTCCCGAGCGGAGAGCCCGTCACCCTCACGCTCGACCCGCTGCCGAAGGTGATCGACGATGTGATCGCCCGGTACCGACCCCACGCGATCGCATTCAAGCTCGCCAGCGATGCCGATGCACAGGCGCGCACGCTGCTCGAACGTGGTGCGGCCCTCGTGGTTGCCAACACACCCGAGACGATGGGAGCGGATGGGGGGATGTTCGCCCTCCACTCGGCCAAAGGCATACGGATGGTGGAAGGTAGCAAAGAGGAGGTGGCCGCTGCGATATGGTCGAGCGTTCCATAGCAAGGTCTCCCGGGCACATCTCGGGTTATTTTCGCCGGTGCGAAGGTCCGGACATAGCGAGCACGGGCTCAGTCGGAGGCGGGATCGTCATCGAGGAGGGGGTGACCGTTGTGGCCGTGCGCGCCCGAACACCATCGGTCCGGGTTATGGTCACCGCCCCGGGGGGGACGACGATCGTCCCGGGTGGATCTCCTTCGGTCGAATATCTGATGGAACAGCTCGGTGCCCCTGCGGCGCTCACGACCCGGTGCTCCCTGCCGATCGGGGCCGGGTTCGGCCTCTCGGCCGCCGCGCTGCTCGGAACAGGTACAGCCCTCTCGGCACTATACGACCTGGGTCTCTCGCGGGACGAGATCGCAAGGGCCGCCCACGATGCCGAGGTCGTATACAGGACAGGGCTCGGCGACGTCGCCGCCGCCCAGGGCGGAGGAATCGCAATCAGGAGGGGGGCCGGCGTAAGAGCAAGGATCCTGCGTTTTCCGTCCGATATGCCTGTCTTCGCGGTCTCTTTCGGCCCCATCTCCACCCCGACGGTGTTGGACTCCCCGGATACGATGGCCCGAGTTCGTGCAGCTTTTCCCGCGTCGGAGCCAGAGGGGCTAGAGCCGCTCCTCCAGGCATCCCGGGAGTTTGCCGAGCGGAGCGGGCTGGTGACCGAGCGTGTCCGGGCCGTCTTGGCGTCATGTGACGACGCAGGTGTCCCGGCCTCAATGACCATGCTCGGGGAAGGGGTCTTTGCCATCGGGCCCGGAGCACGGCATGCCCTCTGCCGGTTCGGGCAGATCCACCAACTGACGGTCGCCCGCGAGGGCTTCCGTCTCCTGGAGGTGAGGCCGTGATACCCCCGGACCACCCGCGTTACCGGTCACTTCTGGTCCGCGAGCGGCTGTCCGCGTGCGCGCGCGAGGGGATCGTGGCGCTCGAGGGGCTCGCGGCCCACGGGCGGGCCGAGGCCTTCGACTACCTGATCGGTGAAACGACGACGAATACCGCCCGCCTCGCAGCGCGGACGGCCGCAGCCCTGATTCTGCAAGCCAGCGCCCCCGTCCTCTCGGTTAACGGGAACACCGCTGCCCTCGCAGCGCGGGAATGCGCCGATCTCCAGGAGGTCACCGGGATCACGGTCGAGGTGAACCTCTTCCACCGGACCGAAGAACGGCTCGCGAAGATAACGGACCTCCTGGAGCGTCACGGGGTGCGGGTTCTCGGGGGAACGCCTGAGCGCCTGGTTCCCCTTTCACACGACCGTGCACTCTGTCTTCCAGGGGGGATCGGTGCGGCTGATCTCGTGCTCGTTCCTCTCGAGGACGGGGACCGTTGTGCAGCCCTCCGTGCCATGGGAAAGACGGTCGTCACCATCGACCTGAACCCGCTCTCCCGCACAGCCCGCACCGCTAACCTGACGATCGTGGACGAGCTCACCCGTGCCCTCCCCCTCGTCTCCGAGGCGTATTCAGCGATGACCGTTGACGAGGCAGCAGCGCTTGCGGTGGGACTCGACAATCATTATCTGTTGCAGGCAGCTATAACTGAGATCATCCGGGGGCTCGAACGTGCTCTGGATTGAAAAATACCGCCCCGGGGATTTTTCCGGTATCGTTGGCCAGGACAGGGCCATTGCGTTCCTTTCCTCTGTCGTCGGGCAGCAGACCATTCCGCACCTCCTGCTGACAGGGCCAGGTGGGTCGGGACGGATGTCGACCGTGCGCTGCCTAGCTGCCGCCCTCTACGGAGAGCATGCCGACGAGAACACGACCGTCATCGCAACCGGCGATCTGTTCAACGAGGGACGGGCATACCTCCAGGGAGATGCCCGGTTCAGCCACCTCTACCGGAAAGACGAATCCCTGATTGCTAATGTGAAGCGTATCATCAAAACCTACGCCGCGATCCGCCCGTTCGACACCGGGTTCAAGCTGATGGTCTTCCAGGAAGCCGACGCGATGCCGGGAGAGTTGCAACAGGCACTCCGACGGACGATGGAACGGTACTCACGGACCTGCCGGTTCATCATGATCACCTCGCGCCAGTCGGCAATCCTCCCCTCGATCGCGTCCCGCTGCTTCCCGGTGGTCTTCAGGCCTGTCCCGACCGGGACCGTTGCATCTCTGCTCAGGGAGATACTGAGGACCGAGGGAGCAGAACCGATCCCCGACGATGATCTCGCGATGATCGCCGCATCGGCCCGCGGCGACGTGCGCCGCGCGATCATGATGCTGGAGCTGACCGTATCCTCGGGAGCCCCGCCACCGTTCGACGCATTCGAGGTGAGCAGGGCAGAGAGGGGGGCTTCAGGCGTCCTCTCTAGGCTCCGTGAGGGGGATCTCGCGGGAGCACAGCGGCTCGCCCAGTCCCTGATGATCGAGGACGGGCTCACCGGACGCGATCTCCTGATCGAGCTCCGGAGGGCGGTCTGGCGAGGCGATGCCGATCCGGAGCTCGCCATCGCGATCGCGGAGACCGACTCACGGTTCGCACAGGGCGCCGGGGAATCCGTCCAGATCGGGGCTCTCCTCGCCCAGGTTCCGGAGGTGTGCCGGTGACCGAGAAGGTCCGCCGCCACTACGACGAGGTTGCGGAGATCTACGACCTCCGGTACGACAAGGGGGTTGGCCGCTCGTACCACGCACACATCTCAGAGCAGGTGATGGCCCGGCTCCCGCAGGGGGGCCGGCTGCTCGACATCGGCTGCGGCACCGGGCTCTTCGCCGAGCGCTACCGGCAGAGGGGCGGACGGGCCGTCGGGCTCGACCTCTCGCCAGGGATGATCGGGCGGGCGAGGAACCGGTTCGGGAACGCGGACTGGGTCGTCGGTTCAGGCGAGACCCTCCCGTTCCGGGAAGCGAGGTTCGACGCCGTTTCGAGCCTGCTCGCGTTCTCGTATTTCCATGATCCGGATAGGATGCTCGCCGAGAGTATCCGAGTGCTCCGTCCGGGTGGGAAGATCGCTCTCTGCACCCTCGGACGGAACTTTTTAACCGCGGGCCTGCCAGCACTCCACTCGCTCGGAGAGCTCGCCCGGGTGCGCCAGGTCGGCATGGGGAGTTTCGGTGAACACTACTACTCCGGAGCCCAGATGGCCGACCTGTTCCAACACGCAGGTTTTATCGACGTAAAAGTATCCCGGTGCTCGTTCGCCCACCTGAACTTGGCGAGGCCGGTGTACGAGCTCGCGCGCAAGGTTGAGCCGCTCGTCGAGAGCAGGCTCCCGTACCTGGCGTTCAACCTCGTCGCGAGTGGCCGACGGCCCCACGACAGGCGGTAGCCCGTTATCGGTCTTCCATCGCGAGACGGGCCTTGATCCTTTCCTTCTTCTCGATCGCAGCGTTCGCCGCTGCTTCGACCCGGGCCTGCATGGCTGCGAAGTCTCCTCGCCTGGAATCGACAACCTTCTTGAGCGGGGTGTAGGCGGACTCGCGGAACCGGGGGGTGAAGTCATGCTCCTCGACGCCGGAGACGAGGATCGCAGAAGCGGGCCCCTCCTCGATCCGCCCGATCTCGGCGCAGCGGACGCCGGCAGAGTGGATGACCTCCTTGATCCCGCCGATGGCGTCCGGAGGCGCCCCGATCAGGAGCGAATCGAGCGATACGCCGAGCGGGTCGATCCCGAGAGCGTCGAGCATCTTTGCGACGACCGGGTCGACGAGCGGCAGGAACGCTTCCTCCTCGATCACGATCCGGCACCCGGCTGTTCCCGCCATTTCGTGCGCATCCCCGCGAAGCCCGCCGTTCGTCACGTCGGTCATCGCGTGGACCTTGTCCAGGACCGGGGACTCGATCAGCGCCCGGCAAGCATAAAGGAACTGGAGATTGATGGTCCGCTCCACGACCTCCGGGTGCCCTGAGTAGAGGGCGGCCGTCGCGATCGTACCACCGCCGGCTCCCTCGGTCATCAGCAGGACATCACCCGGCGAGAGGCTCTTCCGGGCAGTGATGTGTCGGGCCACCCCGACTGTTCCGACGCAACCTGTCATTCGAGGGCCCAGGACCATGTCACCGCCGATCCGGAGCGTCGAGCCAGCCACGAGTGGGACACCGATCGAATCCCCGACGGCCGTCACCCCTGCGGTGTAATCGAAGAGCTTCGCGACGTCCCCGTCGTCCGCGACGTGGATATCCGAGAAGAGCAGGATAGGCGAGGCACCCATCACGTAGACATCGCGAAGTGTCGCCCTCGTCGCGTGAAACCCGGCGAGAAACGGGAAGTCGGAGAGGCGCGAGTGCATTCCATCGACCGAACAGCAGACGTAGCGGTCGCCGATCGAGATCACGCCCCCATCGTCCATCTGATCGACCCCAACTGCGGCGGATGTCTCCCCGATGATCCGAGCTATCTGACGATGGGCGAAGAAGTCCCCGGTCCCCCTCGAACCGACGCCGAACTCGCCCATCCCCACACCGGCTTCATGGGTTTTCAGCAGATCCCCTGAGAGATCGTGGGTGAGCAGAACTTCGTCGACAACCGCTCGGGCGAAATCGCCGGCATACGCATCATCGACTCCTTTGACCTGGCGAACGTGTTCGGCGAGCGAAGCCTCGATCTTTTCGCGTTCCTGGCCTGAACGAACGCGCCGACGAACGAACTCCTCGACGTCCATCAGGCACCCCCGTTCTCCTCGATCTGCCCGAGAATCCAGGCCATGTTTCGTCCCAGGGTACGCATGGTCTCAATCCCCTCGGCGTCCCTGTCAACATCCCCCGGTGCGAGACCGACACCGATGTTCCAGTACGAAGAACCGACCACGACCATCTCCCCGATCAGAAAGAAGTGGTTTATCGTATCAAAGGCGTGGATCCCCCCGGCGCGGCGGTTGGCGACGACAGCCGCTCCCACCTTGCGCCGGAGCAGGTTGCCGTTCGCTCTGGCCACGAAACCGGCCCGGTCGAGAAGGGCCTTCATCTCGCTCGTCACGTCACTGAAGTACGTCGGTGATCCGAGCAGGATCCCGTCAGACCCGACCATCGTCTCGATGAGACCGTTCATTCCATCGGTATCGTTGGAGCATCGCCGGTCCTGCCGTTCGAAGCATTTTCTGCAGGCGAGGCACCCCCGGAGAGGCTGGCCCCCAACATGGACGAGCTCGGTCTCGATCCCGGCGGCCTCGAGCTCGAGAAGCGCGTATCTGAGCAGACGGGCGGTGTTGCCGTCCCGGTTCGGGGACCCGTTGAACGCGGCGACCTTCATGATTCTTCACCCCATGGTTGATGGTCAGGGAGCATAAAGGGCGGCCCGGGAGCACACCCGGCATTCGGGCGGACAATCCGTCAGGGCTGCCGACTGGGCAGGAGTCGGGCTTCAGATCGACCCTGATGAGAGGGTCTCCGGGTTCAGCGTCGCGCCTTGCCCGTCGCCAGCGGCAACAGGCACTCTAGCCTCTTCCGGTCGAAGGGTGCAGGGCTATGTCTGGACCAGTACCACCAACTTGCGCCGGCCTTGAGCCCCCATCAACGCGCGATCATCGAATACTCCACGGAAGGGGCAATATCTGTGCTCTTTTCCCCGATCTGCTAACATTGCGTGACCATAATTTCAAGGGGTGGGGGGTTGTACACCTCATAATGGTTGTTCCGACAAAGGTCTTCTTTACCAGGGGGGTTGGCGTCCATAAGGATCGTCTCGCGTCGTTCGAACTTGCACTCCGGCAAGCCGGTATCGAACGGTGCAACCTGGTCTACGTTTCGTCAATCTTCCCTCCCAAGGCTAAGGAAATCCAGAGAGCTGAAGGTCTCGCCGAGATCCAGCCCGGTCAGATCGTGTACACCGTAATGGCGCGGAACGATACCAACGAACCCAATCGGATCGTCTCGTCCGCTATCGGCCTCGCCCTCCCCCAGGAGCCCGAGGCTTATGGCTACCTATCGGAACACCACGCATTCGGGGAGAGCGAGGAGATATCAGGCGAGTATGCCGAGGATCTGGCCGCGACCATGCTGGCGACCACGCTCGGGATCGAGTTCGACCCTGACTGCGCCTGGCAGGAACGGGAGCAGATCTACAAGGCAAGCGGCAAGATCTTCGAGACCAAGCATATCTGCCAGGCTGCACAGGGAGACCGTAACGGCCTCTGGACGACGGTGATCGCTGCTGCCGTCTTCATTATTTAATCAGGGTATAGTGGCAAACTAGCCCCCAACCTCCTTCTCCAATAACTCAAGAATGCGCTTCAATTTCACTTTTTCGCTCTCCTTTCTGTGATTATATCGCCAAACGTACTCACCCAAATACAAGAATAA
>JAAYEG010000044.1 GCA_012728895.1 Methanospirillum sp.
CGGCCTGCACGGGCCTGAACACCGCGATCGGCGCGACCGCGGTGCACGAGTCGGAGGACGACACGTTCGCGGTCGTGCTCAAGTGCCACGACGCGAACGGCGAGCTGTACAACGTCTCGTTCTCGCGGTCGGCGATCACGGTCTCGGGGTACGAGGCGGACGCCATCCTCGCATCCGTCGAGACCTGGGCGGACACGGTCTCGGCGCTCGACTGAGCGCCCGTCTTCCTGGCTGTCATCCGTCTCATCACCTATCGACCTGTGCCGGCGGGACCGGAGCAGCCCGCCGGTTCATCGGCAGGGTCGAGGATCGGGACTCACCAACCCCGATTTTTACGGAGACGTGAACTCTTTTTGCCGGGTCTCGCCGGGAGCGTGGTTCGTGTACCTTCAGAGCTCTCCCCGGCTCCGGGCAGGGTACGCCCGGACTGGCCCGACTACCGGTTTTCACCTCCCACCCGGGCCCTGCCCGGACCGCGCTCCGTGAAGACACGGGGCATCGCGTTCTCCCCGGAACACCGCCGTGTTCGATGCGATCAGAGGGTATTGAAGAGCCAGACGGCGTCCGCGAAGTCGACCCGGCCGTTCCCGTTGAAGTCGAACGCGGCCAGCGGCTCGTTGCCGGCGATCCACGCGATATTCGTGAAATAGAGGACGATATCGGCGAAGTCGGCCCGGGTATTGCCGTTGACGTCGTCGTAGAGCCGATCGCCGTCCGTGTCCGTCGGGGTCCCGGCACCGCCGGGGACCCCCGCCACCCCGGGCTCCGTGGAGATCGGGAACGGGATCATCGTGACCGTCGTCGGCACCGGGGTCGGCTCGGGGGGCTCGGCCGTCGGGGTCGGCTCGGGGGTCCGCCCGGGAGGCTCGGCCGTCGGGGTCGGGTCGGGGGTCGGGATGAAACCGACCGAAGGCGCGAGCGGGTGCTCGTCCACGCTCTGGCTGGCGAGCGGGAAGGCGTCGTCCGAGAAGCCGTCGCCGTCGCGGTCGGCGATGACCTGCGAGAAGCCCGTGCCGTCAGGCTGCGCCCAGTAGTTGCCGCCGATCCGGGGTCCACCCACGATGTTCGGGCCGTTGCGGGGCTCGACCGAGCATGTGTGCGCCTCGAGGGGCTCGCCGGTGAAGTCAACGTTGAGGGTATTGTCGAACCGGTTGTCATAGACCGTGCTCCTCCCGGAGAGGCAGTAACGGAGGCCGGCCTCGGTGTTGGCCGCGATGATGTTGTGCGCGAGGGTGGCGCCGTCCGAGGCGTGGAGATAGACCCCGCACTCGTTACCGGTGATCCGGCTGCCGGAGACCGCGCACCCGGACGCGCCCGAGGACAGCACGACCCCGTAGCCGTTCCCCGTGATGGTGCAGCCCGCGACCGTGTTCCCCGTCGCGTCCAGGTAGAGCACGGCACCTCCGAAGAGGTTGTCAGAGAGCACGCACGACTCGATCCGCGAGTCCCGGGCCCCGTGGAGGTGGACCCCGTAGTCCCAGTCCCGGACCCGGACGTTCCGTATCGTGACGTTGCGCCCCGCCGCCGGGCCGGGGACGCTGATCCCGATCGATCCCCCGGTCCCGGTGCCGTCGACCAGGTGCCCGCCGCCGTCGAAGACGACGTTCGAGGCCCGGATCTCGATGCAGGTCGCCAGGCTGCTCTCCGCGATGTCGTGGGTCAGAACGTACGAGCCGGGACTGGAGATCGTGATCGTCCGGCCGGCGTACGATAGCTCCGTCGTCGCCGCACCGGGCACGGCGGTGCCGGAGAGGATCAGGAGCAAGACGAGGCTTGCGACGCGGAGGAACGGCCGGCCCTTCATTCACATGGTATCGGTAGAAATCTCAATAAGTGTATCGATGAAGGCCCGATCGGGAGAGGTCGATTCGACATCGAGGCGCGGGAGGGAACGGCCACCCGGGATCCGGCAAACCCAAAGATCCACCGTATCCCCCAGTAACTGCGATTGCCGGGCGGCGACGGCACGGCGGACCCTCTGCCAGTTGCCGGGCCGGATGCCGCTGAAGCTTAAAAACGGCCGTGCCACGGCCGGATCGGATCCGGACCCGGTCTTCGTCTTTCATCCCGTTGGAACCCTCCCCGGCGGTCGTTTTCCCGCACCCGGAGTGTCGCCGGCCCGGTGCTGCCACGACGGCAGAGTCGAAAGTATATGTTCCTGCTGCGCCGATGATCAGGTGATGGCGCTCTTCAACCTGGGAAGACCGAACGTCGCGAAACTGGCGGGTAAAGGAGACGTCCAGGGGCTGATCCGGGCACTGGACTACAAAAAAGACCCCGGCGTCCGCATGGAAGCCGCCCGGGAGCTGGGGAGATTCGACGATGACCGGGCCGTTGCCGCGCTCGATGCGTGTCTCGATGAGGCGCGGGAGCCGGACGCCCGCGTGCGGAAGGCCGTGGCAGCAGCGCTGGAACAGCGGAAGTGGTATTAGGGGACCGTCAGGGCAGGGATCCGGCCGCGGATGGGGTTCCTACTCCGGTCCCGTCTCCGTTGGTCCCCGAACGGTCCCGTCGTCTCTCGCTTCGATCGGCGACGGTATCGACGGATGCGTCGGTGACGGGGCCGGGCCCGGCAGCGGGGGTGTTCGGCAGGAACCCGGTTCCGACGAGCCGGAACGCCGTTACACCCGGGTCACCACCCCGGAAGACAGGAGAAGGCTCACCGCGTCTCGATCACTTCCTCGTCGTCCCTCTCCTCCGGGGACAGCGGCGGCTTAAGCTCGATGATAATCGCGCGCTCAAGGAGCTCCGCGCCGCAGGGCGAGGCCAGGTAGATCTCGAGGAGCTCGGGGAAGAGCCTCCGGATACGGCCATCGATCAGGGCCTCGAGGTCGGGGGGAGCGACGGGCGGACCGTCGAGACGGGTCCGTAGCCCCTCCTCGATGAGCGAGCTCACGGAGATCCCGTGCTGTTCCCCGAACGCCCTCGCCTGCTCGAGGAGAAGGGGGTCGAGGGAGACGGTCGTACGCCGCTTCCGGTTCACCATGCTCCCGAGTGGGTGTGGATGGATAAAAAACCTATTGCGTTCGGGACCCGCTCCGCCCGTGCCGGGCCGGATCGATGCGGTCGGTCCCGGGGAGCGAGCCCCGGGGCCTCCCGGACCTGGTGGCACCGGACCCGCCCCGACCCGTCGAAAGAGAGAGGATCCGATCAGGGGACCAGGCGGGTGTATTTCCAGACACCCTCGTAGGCTCTGCCATCCGGTGTGAACACCTTCGCATAGGTCCAGCCGTACGTCACCCCTGCAGGAACGTCCAGCGACTCGAACGGGACCCGGATGCCATCGCCAAGAAGGAAGTGTCCGTCTTCCCAGCTCTCGATCGTCCCGTTCCCACGGAACACGACCCGGTCTCTCTGCTCCCGGAAATTCTCGTCGATCTTCGTCGTCCAGATCTCGATAGCAACCGGGAGGATCGCACCGCTCCAGGTCACCGTCTCGTCGCTGGAATCCCGCAGGGCGGGGTAGACGACGATGCCGTCGTTCTCCGCGTCTGCATCCCAGTTGTCGTTCAGCGTCATGACGTCGGCCTTGACCACGGTCGCGAACTGGGATGTATCGACCGGTGGCGAGGTTGCGGTCGTGATGGGTGTCACGGTGGGTGTCGGGATGCTCGCAGGAGGTGTGGTCGGAGTCGGCGTCAGGGGCGCCGTCGGGGTCACGAGCGACGGCATCGGCACGAAGGTGCCGGACGGGTTCTGGAGCAGGGCGGCAAGGATCTCGTAGTTCGTCCGTGCGTCAGGACCGAAGGACGGCGAGGTGCGCAGCACGGCGAAGAGGTTCATCGCCTCCTGGACGGAGCTCGAGAACCCGCCCCGGTCTCCGACCGTGAGGGCCTGGTACGCGAGTGCCGTGTGCTGCCACCCACGCGCATATGTCGCGAACTCGCCCATGTAGGCCGCCTTGCCGTCCAGGATCGACACGATCGCCGCCGTGTAAGCCGTCCCGTCGCCGAACGAGGTGCCGGAATACGTGACCGACTGCAGCGTTCTGGTCGCGAGGTTGAAGAGCGACTGCGACCGGGCGAACGAGTCGCCGGCAGACTGGAACGAGGTGGACGCCACGGCGAAAGTGCCGGCGGTCATCTGCGAGCGGCCGGCGGCGTTGAAGTCCGCGCCGTCGTACATGGCGGTGGCACCGTCGGCGAGCCCGATGTACGCCGACGAGATCGTCTTCAGGAGCGCGAGGTTCGCCGCGTTCGACGGGTCGTTCACCGCGCCCGAGGTGTTGAAGCAGGCCGTGTAGGACGCCTTCGCCTGGTCGAGGTGCTGCCGGATCTGTCCGACCTCGCTCGCCCCCCAGGCCCTGCTCCAGGCCTGGCCGCCGGCGGCGTAGTGCGCGAGGGCCTGGGCGTAACTGGCCTCCCCCGGCGGCAGGATCGCAGGCGTCACGGTCACGTTGGTCGCCGGCATCGAGGATCCCGTCAGGAGCGCGTGCATGGCCGCGGCATCGGCCAGGCCCCAGCCGTGGACGGTATCGTAGCCCGACGGCCCAAGGTCCGCGGCCGAACGGTAGAGGGCATTGCGGACCTGGGCGCCGGTGAGCGCGGGGTCCGCCGACCAGGCCAGCGCGCAGAGCGCGGCTACGTGGGGGGCGGCGGCCGACGTCCCGATGAAGGGGGTGTTGAACCCGCCCGATCCCGAGACCGAGACGTCGTCGACGCCGCAGATGTCCGGCTTCTGCCGGACGGTCCGCGCGGGATAGAAGTGGGTGACCGGGCCGATCGAGGAGTACTCCTGGATCCTGCCGGGCGAGCCGGCGCCGACGGCGCCGACGGTCACCACGTCGGGGAGGGCCGCGTGTCCCCAGATCGAGTCCGCCGCGACGATGTTGTCGGGGTAGATGTACAGGTCCCCGCTGGGATCGTAGAGGATCACCTCCAGGGTCATCCCCTCAGACGCTCCGCTCACGCGCTCGACCACCACCCCGATCGTCAGATCGCCGGAGCCCGTGTGAGAGAAGGTGAGCCCCTCGAGAGGATCGCCGAATCCGTCCTGCGGGTCGATGGAACCCGCGAGGATCTCTCCCGTCATGGCGTCGATAACGCCGAGATCGAAGTCCGCTGCTGCGCGTCCGAAGGCCTCGTTCCACTGGAGGGCGATCATGACGGATCCTCCGGGTGGCACGGTGGCGTAGAGGTAGGGGGTCCCGGAGCCGGTCCCCGAAAAGTCGTGGAAGCCGGTCCCGTCGTCGCGGTAGGTGCCCTGGAAGTGCGTGGTCGCGTAATTGCCGGCGCACGAGACGAAGACGATCTCGTCTGACGCGATCACTCCCGCCGCGTGCCGGGCGACCACCCCGTCCTCGAAGAATGGCTCGCTCGGCCAGGTGACATCGTCGACGATCACCCTGCAGCCCTGGGCCACGAGGGCGTCGACCGCGTTGTTGAAGGCCAGAACGTCGTCGCCGCAGGTGTGGAAGTAGAGTTCGGCCCCGGGGGCGATATCGTGGACGATCTCGAGCATCGCGGTCCCCTCGGCCTCCACGTCGTCCCGCGCGGGGGTGTTGAGAACGTGGACGTCCTGCGGGAGGTCGCCCCCCTGCTGCGCGGCGGCGAGCCCGTCGACGCCGTCGGATATGACGCCCACCCGTATGCCGGCACCCGTGACGTTGCCCAGCTGGCGGACCAGGTCGGTCCTGAGCACCCTGTCCCCTTCCGTCATGTACCTCCCCGCGCTGACCACGGGGGGAACCACCTCCCGGACCTTCCGCACACCGTCGAGCGAGGCGAGGGCCCGGAGCTCGGCATCGGTCACCCGTGCCGAGGCGAGGCCGTTCCGCTCGTCGCGGTTGACGATCTGCGAGAGGCAGCCGTCGAGGAGGGACGTGCCCCGTCCGGGTTCGAGGGAGACGTAGACGTAGGTACGTCTCTCCGGACCTGTGATGCCCTGCACCTGCCGCGCCTCGGACCGCTCGACCGCCCGGGCGAGGGGGGTCGAGAGCCGGTCCGCCAGTCCGGGATCGAGGTGACCGGTTGCGTCGCGGATGGATGATTCGATCATGGCCGGCGACGCCGCCCGCTCCGGAAGTTCCGAAGCGGCGGCAGGCAGCGCCAGGATGGCGCCGAGAACAAGGATGAGGAGGAGAATGCCCGCCATGTGGGATCCGTCCCCGGTAATCGGATTATCCATATGTCATCAGTGATACAGTAACGATATAAATTTCCCGGGGATATATCTTTTCAAAACCCCCGGGGACACGGGCCGGGGTACCACGGCGGTCTCGAGTCGGGCAGGGCCCGGGGCGTTCCCGGCGATCCGGGACGCCGTTGTTCTCAGGAGTTCCGGAGCCTGGCGACAGCGGCGTTGGATCGCGGTCGACGGGCGCGACCGTCGAGGGGACGGGCACCGCCCGGAAAGGACCGGAGCGGCGAACCGTCAGGACCGTCCCGGGCCCCGGAGGAGCCCGGCGAGATCGTGTCGGCGGTAACTTTCGTCGCCGGGATCGCCGAAGGGACCGTTGGCAGCGACCCAGGAGATCCACCGGGAGCGGGGGTCGTCCCCGTCTCCTGCCGCGGGCCTCATGGCACCGGTGCGGGGCGGGACCACCTCGCGGACCCTGCGCACCCCGTCGAGAGAGGCGAGCACGCGGAGCTCGGTGGGGGTGACCCTGGCCGTGACGAGGGCGTTCGACTCGTCGCGGTTGACGATCCCGGGGAGGAGGCCCTCGAGGAGGTGCGTGCTCCGTCCGGGTTCGAGATGCACGTAGACATGGTACCGCTCCTCGGGGCCGGCGACCCCCTGCACCCGCCGCGCCTCGTGCCGCTCGACAGCCTCGACGAGAAGGGTCGAGAGGCGCTTCGCGAGCGCGGGGTCATGCGGGGTGCCGGCGTCGTGGATTGATGCTTCGATCGTGGCCTGCGACGCCGACCTCTCTGAAAGGTCCGAAGCGGCGCCAGGCACCGTCAGGTACGCGTCCAGGATGAGAACGAGGAACAGGATGCCGGCCATACTGAACCTGCTGTGCGGGAACGGACCGGGCATGGCACACCTGTGATCGGAAGAACGGCGTGAACCCCCAAAAAGGTATCCGGTGCGGCAGCGGCCCCGGTCCGCGGACGGGGTCGTCGGGAGTTCCTCCCGACCGCTGCGAGGGTGAGGGACCGGGTCGATCTACCGGTCATCGGAGACGACCTGGCGGAGAGCTCCATCGCCGAAGACCCGGCGCACGAGGGAAAGGACGCGGATGGGAGACAGCGAGCAGGGGGATGGAGGCACGATCGACCGGGCTGGACCATCCGGGCCCCCGGTCGGCCCCTCCTCCCGGCGAGAGACCTCTGTTCCGCTCCATCCCGGCGGTTCACGACGGGGGCGGTCGTTTCGTTTCGACGGCGGCGGCGGGCCTCAATCCCGTGCTCCGGGTGCCGCGGAGCGTCCGGACACCCCGTCCCCCGTGGGTAGACCGGGTCGGGACGGGCGGCGTCCCCGCGTCGGCTCCCTGCCGCCGTGGAAGCCGTTGTCGCGGGCGAGACAGGGGGACACGCCGCCGGTGACCGGGATGCGACGGTCGGCGGAACCGCGGGGCCCGGGTAAGGCCACCCGCCAGGGGCGGCGTGCGGGGAAAAAGGGGAACCGTCAGGTACCGACGAGCCCGTACCTGGCCTTGAGCTGGTCCCAGTACGGGTCGTTCATCAGGAGGTCGAGGCCCGCGTTCATCGTCGCGAGGAGGGCCGTGTCGTCTTTCCGGACCGCGATCCC
>JAAYEG010000045.1 GCA_012728895.1 Methanospirillum sp.
CGGCCTGCACGGGCCTGAACACCGCGATCGGCGCGACCGCGGTGCACGAGTCGGAGGACGACACGTTCGCGGTCGTGCTCAAGTGCCACGACGCGAACGGCGAGCTGTACAACGTCTCGTTCTCGCGATCGGCGATCACGGTCTCGGGATACGAGGCGGACGCCATCCTCACGGCCGTCGAGACCTGGGCGGACACGGTGTCGGCTCTCGATTGAGCGCTCGGCTTCCTGGCTGTCATCCGTCTCATCGCCTATCGACCAGTGCCGGCGGGACTGGAGCGGCCCGCCGGTTCACGGGCAGGGTCGAGGATCGGGACTCACCAACCCCGATTTTTACGGAGACCTGAACTCTTTTCGCTAAACCTCCTGATGGGCTTCTCACTTGTTTCTCGAGAAGTGACTGACAACGTGTCGGTCGCCGTCCGTTCGCCGCGTTCCGAGTGCAGGTCCGGCGGGCCGCGAGAGTGACGTGTACCTGACTCCGCCGTCTGTCCCGACGTCCTTCTTCGCGCGGTTCACCCTTCCCGCAGAGAACGGGGACAGGGATGCCGGCGGACGTGCAGGGCTGTTGCAGCGGAGAGAATCAGGAGAACCCTGCCGGATCATCCGGCTCGGCGGAGAGACGGCCAGCGGGCCGCCCCGTCGATCCCTGCCGGGCAAGTATGGTTGTTATGATCGATGAGCACCGCTGAACACCGGGATGGTCAGACCAGCCTTCCTCGGTGAGAGGGACCGGCGTATCTCCTGTTGACCCGGAGAAGGTATAATGATTATTGTTCAAACAGCCGATTTGTAAATTTAATATTATTGATAATCTGGTGTCTTTCCTCCCGTGGATGAGACCTGCCGCGAGAGGTGAAGCCCCTCCACGGGGAGGGACTCACGCGAAAATGAGATGCGGGCGTCGATCCGCTGGCCGCCCGATGCGAGGGTCATGTGAAGGCGAGGTGTTCGAGTGGGTGAACAGGGTGGTGGGGTTCGGTACGCGCCTCGAGCGGAGCGGGTTCGTACATGACTCCTGATTCCGGTTCTCCGGACGTGGCGGACGCACCGTGGCTCACGTGCGGGAGAGCCAACCCGATAACCTCCGACCGTTCACACCGGAACGTGTTCCTCGCCGGATCGCCCTGCTGCTCTCCCTGGTGGAGATGAGTCGCCCGTCCACGCACCCTGACGATCATTATTGTCCGCTGTTTCTATTAAATATTTATAATAAAGGAACTATTTTTATTGATTGCATCTCCCGGTCAGAGCCACTCCCCCCCAGGCTGTGGGAGGCGGCGTGACAGGGATGAATGATTTTATCTCCCCGGCCCGAGATCCTTCCCTGCCGATGACTTCCCGGTTCGAAGTTCCCGTCCCACCCTACCCGGGGTGGGAGCGCCGCCTTTACCGCCTCCCCCGGCCCGTCACGCACGGGGACGTCGAGGCGATCCTGAACGGGCAGGAAGAGTATTACCGAACGGTCGGGGGGGACCGGGTCATCTCCATCCACAAGTTCGGCCTCGTAGAGCTCAACCTGATCGTCGGTGCGCCGGAGGTCGAGGCCTGGTTCAGTCCGGAGCAGAAAGGATGGACCTTCGAGTACCTCGACGCCCTGCTCGCGACGCGGTTCTAGGCGTGTGGCACGGCAGCTCCGGGACGGGACGAAAAAAAGTGGGATGTGGCCGGCTCAGTCGACGCCGATCATCACCTCGGAGGCCTTCATGATCGCGAAGACCTTCGCACCCTCCTTCAACCCGAGTCTCTCGGCCGAGTAGGTGGTGATGACCGAAACGATCTCGGCCCCGCCCTCGAGCCCGAGGATCACCTCGGTGTTGACCGGCCCCTTCTTGATCGACTTCACGGTTCCCGGCACATGGTTTCTGGCGCTGATCTTCATGGGATCGCCGGCGTACCCTTTCAATCCATGTGGGATAAGAGTATTCCGATCGGTTAATTTTGTAAAGTCGATTTTTTTGCAATAGATATTGGGTTCTGGAAAGAACTGGGTGGCACGGCCGGGCACCGGGACTACAGCTTTCTGGACGCCCGGCGCCCGAGCGCCCTGACGGACGCGATGACTCCGAACGAGATCGCGAGCAGGATGACCGCGAGGGCGACCGATGCCGTGATGTCGCTCTGGAGCGCGGTGTAGATCGCGAGGGGCATGGTCTGCGTCCGTCCCTGGATGTTGCCGGCGAACATGATCGTCGCCCCGAACTCGCCGAGGGCGCGGGCCAGGGTCATGATCGCGCCCGAGACGAGGCCCTCGGCCGCGAGCGGGACCGTGATGCGGCGGAAGACGTAGGCGGGGGAGGCCCCGAGGGACCGGGCGGCGGCCTCGTACGCGGGGTCGACCTCGCCGAAGGCCGTCCGGGCCTGGCGGAGGAAGAACGGCGCCGCGACGAAAGTCTGGGCCATGACGACCGCGAGCGTCGTGAACGCGATCGTGATCCCGAACGGCGCGAGGAACTGCCCCACGAGGCCGAACCGGCCGAAGGCGAGGAGGAGCCCGAGGCCGGCCACCGCCGGGGGGAGCACGATCGGGAGGTCAGTCAGGGTCTCGACCAGGTCCCGTCCAGGGTACCTGGTCCGGGTGTTGAGGAAGGCGAGCGGCATGCCGAACGCGATCACGATCAGGGTCGCGGCGGTCGAGGTCGTGAGCGAGAGCCTGATCGCGTCGGTCACGACGGGGTCCGAGAACGATGCGACGAGGGTAGAGGGTGGGACGTAGAGCAGCAGGGCGAGGATCGGGATTGCGACGAAAAGGGTGAAGGCGACCGCGAGGACGGCCGTCAGGACGGTGAAGCCCACCCCTCGCCCCTTTGGGGCGGGAAGGAGGGCCGTCTCGCGGTCCATGACCGGGTCTCAGACCGGGGCGAAACCGAATCTCTGCATCGTCTGCTGGCCCGCGTCCGAGAGGACGAAGTCGATGAACTCCTGGGACGTAGCCCGGTCCCCGGTGTCCTGCACGAGCCCGATCGGGTAGTCGGCGATGACCTGGTACGCCGTGGGCAGCTCGATCACCGTGACCTTCTCGATCTGGGCGGCGGGGACGTCCGATGCGTACGCGATCCCGGCGTCGGCCTCGCCGAGGACGATCTTGGTCGCGAGCTGGTTGACGTTCGTCTCCTCCGAGACGACGTTCGCCAGGACCTTCGTCCTGAAGTCCGGCCCGAACGCCGAGTCGTTCACGGTCTTGTTCAGGAGCTGGCGGGCGTAGCTGCCCACGGGGACGTCGGGGGTCCCGATCACGACCTTCACGCCCTGATTCGCCAGGTCCTCGAGACCCGCGATCTTCGCCGGGTTGGCGGCGGGCACGAGGATGGCGAGGCGGTTGTGGCAGAAGAGCGTGACCGTCTCGTTGATCATCCGCCCGTCGCCTTTCGAGAGGTTCATCTGCGCCCAGTTCGCCGAGGCGAAGACGTCGGCGTAGGCCCCCTGCCCGAGCTGGGTGCGGAGCACCTGCGAGCCGTCGAAGTTGAGGACGATCTTCGTGCCTGTGTGGTTCGCCTCGTAGAGCCGGCCCATCTCGGTGAACGCGTCCTTGAGCGACGCGGCGGCGAAGACGGTCAGTTCCGACGATGGTACCGTCGTCGTCACGGCGGCAGTCGTCGCAGGCACGGTGGTGGAGGTCGGCGTGGCTGTTCCGTTACCGGTGCCCGTGCACCCGGCGGCGCAGAGGAGCGCGGCCAGCACGAGTGCAGTCAGAAGAAGCGATCGCGTGAGTTTCATGGTACTCCGTTCCATTGATCCCGCCGACGCGGTGGGACATGTTTTGATCACTATGTTAACATAAGATAAAAAGTAATTAGATCAATATTTATGAACAGGGGTTTACTCGCGCTCGACACCGTGACCGCCCGGCTCGGCGGGTTCACGCTCGGACCCGTCTCGCTCGAGCTCCCGTCCGGCGCCCTCTGCGCCGTCGTGGGGGCGTCCGGGTCGGGAAAGTCCGCCCTGCTCCAGACAATCGCCGGGCTGGTCCCGGTGTCGTCCGGGACGATCGCGGTCGACGGCCGGGACCTCACCCGTATCCCGCCGGAGGAGCGCGGAATCGCCATCGTCCCGCAGCACTACGCCCTCTTTCCCCACCTGTCGGTCCAGGAGAACGTCGCGTTCGGGCTGCGGGCGCGCGGAGTGCCGGCCCCGCGGGCCCGGGAGGAGGCGCGGGCCGCGCTCGACCGGCTCGAGATCGGCCACCTCGCCGATCGCCGGCCGGCCACGCTCTCGGGGGGCGAGCGGCAGCGGACCGCCATCGCCCGCGCGGTGGTGCTCCGGGAGCGGCTGATCCTCCTGGACGAGCCGTTCGCCGCGCTCGATCCCGTGAACCGCGCGATCTCCATCGAGGAGCTGCAGGCCATCCACGCCGCGCTGGGCCTGACGGTGGTGCTCGTGACCCACCGGCCGGACGAGGCCGAGCTGCTCGGGACCCATGTCGCCGTCGTCGTGGGGGGGCGGCTCGCGGCCTTCGGAGAGGCGTCGGAGGTCTTCTCCAACCCGCCCGACGAACGGGCCGTGCGCGCCCTGGGGCTCGAGAACCTCTTCCCTGGCGGGAGCGTCCCGGGGTTCGCGGGGCCTGGACCGTGGTACGTGCCCGCGTCGTCCGTGAGCATCCGCCCGGCAGCGGTCGGCCAGGCCCCCGAAGGTCGGGTCGTGCTCGAGGGGGTCGTCGACCGGGTGCAGCGGGTCGGCCCCCTCCGCCGGGTGCGGATTCACGGGGACGGATACCGGGTCACCGGCTATTCCGAAGGCGGGATGCCCGGTATCGGAGCGAGGGCGCTGGCCCTGTTCGACCCGGCAGCAGCCCGGGGAGTGCCAGCTGCCGGACACCCGCCCTCCCCGGAGAGCCCTTGTTCGCCGCCGGCCCAGGGGCGCGTCGGCGGGTCGCGGCGGATGTGAGGGTCTTGCCGGCGGGACCGGGATCGGCCCCGCCGGCGTCAGACGGACCATCGACCGCCGCGGAGGCCGTTTCCGTGCCGGGCTGGAGCGGTCTCGGGAGCCGGGATGATCTCCTGCAAGGGGAGGGGGCGCCCGGCGCCGTGATGGTGGATGCTCGGCAACCCCGCCTCGGACCGATAGATCTGTCTATCGGTCGAGACTCCGAGCCCAGAAACGGATGCGGGGAGAGGGATTCGAACCCCCGAACGCCTGCGCGAATGGACCCTAAATCCATCGCCTTTGACCGAGCTCGGCAATCCCCGCCCGGATGATAGCGCGCCCGCGGGGCCCCGGGCGCCGGCCCATCGACCCCGCGTGGGTACCCGTGCGCTTCACGGGTTTGCGCCCGCCCCTATATAGAACCCGGGCCCCGGCGCCGGCAGGGACCCCTCTTCACCCCCCCCGGGCGGGCGCCCCGGGACCGGCCGCGGGCGGCGAACCGGCAGTTTAATACGTGCGGTCAGTCGAACAGGGTACCAATGTGTGGTGAATGTTTTTTCGCCCGTGAGTGCTTTTATCGCCAGGGCACCTGATCGCCACGCACCGACCCCCCCGCACGCGCCCACCTGCCGAGCGGACGGGGTCGCATTCTATTACCCGTTTTGAGCGCCCCGTGCTGTAACAGCAGTGCCGGGGCGCGGGAGCCTTTGCATGAGAGGAAAAGAGATCCGTCTTGAACGCATCGTCGACCGGAACACCAAGAAGACCATCATCGTGCCGATGGACCACGGGGTCTCGCAGGGCCCGATCGCCGGGCTGATCGACCTGGGCGGGGCCGTCGACGCGGTCGCGCTCGGGGGAGCGAACGCTGTGCTCGGCCACATCGGGCTCGCGCTCTACGGCCACCGCCGGCACGGCCCCGACATCGGCCTGATCCTCCACCTCTCGGCCTCGACCGCGATCGGCCCGGACCCGAACGAGAAGGTGCTGGTCAACACCGTCGCGAACGCTTTGCGCATGGGCGCGGACGCCGTCTCGATCCACGTCAACATCGGGGCCGACTCCGAGGCCCGGATGCTCGCGGACCTGGGGCGGGTCGCGGTCCAGTGCCAGCACTGGGGCATGCCGCTCCTGGCGATGATGTACCCCCGGGGCCGGAAGATCGAGGACGAACACGCCGTCGAGCACGTCGCGCTCGCGGCCCGGGTGGCGGCCGAGCTCGGGGCCGACCTGGTCAAGACCGTCTACACCGGCGACCCCGACTCGTTCCGCGAGGTGACGCGGGGCTGCCCGGTCCCCGTCGTGGTCGCCGGCGGGTCCAAGACCGAAGACCGGGCGACCCTCGACCTGGTCGAGGGCGCGATGACCGGCGGGGCCGCCGGGATCTCGATCGGCCGGAACGCCTTCCAGCACCGGGCCCCGGACCGGTTCGTCCGGGCCGCGGCCATGATCGTCCACGAGGGAAGGACCGCCGGCGAGGCGATGGAGGTGCTCCGATGATCGGCAAGGAGATACGGCTCGAGCGGATCGTCGACCGGAACACCGGCCGGGCGGTGATCGTGCCGATGGACCACGGCATGACCCTCGGGCAGATCGAGGGGCTGCGCGACATGACACGCGTCATCTCCGCGGTCTCCGAGGGGGGGGCGAACGCGATCGTCCTCCACAAGGGCATGGTCAAGGCCGGCCACCGCCGGCACGGGCGTGATATCGGGCTGATCGTCCACCTCTCGGCCTCGACCGCGCTCAACCCGGACCCGAACGACAAGGTCCTGGTCTGCACGGTCGAGGAGGCGATCGCGCTCGGGGCCGACGGGGTCTCGATCCACATCAACCTGGGCGCCCCGAACGAGTCGCGCATGCTCGAAGCCGCCGGCGCCGTCTCGAAGGAGTGCACCCGCTGGGGCATGCCGCTCCTGATCATGGCCTACGCCCGTGGGACGGGGATCGACGGGTCAAGCCCCGCGGCGGTCTCGCACTGCGTCCGGGCCGCCGAGGAGCTCGGCGCAGACCTGATCAAGGTCAGCTACCCCGGCGACCCGGCCGCGTTCCGCCGGATCGTGGAGGCCTGCTCGGTCCCGGTCATGGTGGCCGGGGGCGAAAAGGGGACCGATGAAGAGGCGATCGAGATGATCCGCGAGGCGGTCGGCGCCGGCGGCGCCGGGGTCTGTATGGGCCGCAACGCCTTCCAGCGCGACGACACGGCGGCGTTCGTCGGCCGGATCTGCACCACCGTCCACGGGGCGCCGCGATGAAAACGCTCTGGGTCGAGTCGATCCCGCTCGTCACCGCGGTCGTCACCGCCGCCCTCGAGGCCGGCGCGGACGGGATCGTCACCGACGAGCCCGACCGTGTGCGGGCGCTCGGGCGGGTCGCGACCATCGGTCCCGGCGGGGAGATGGAGTGGGACCGCGACGTCTTCCGGGTGACGGTCGCGTCGGGAGAGGACGAGGACCGGGCGGTCGACCTCGCGCAGCGGGGCCCGGTCGTGGTCGAGGCCGCCGACTGGACCGTGATCCCGCTCGAGAACCTGGTCTCCCGCTCGGACCGGATCCTCGCCCGGGTCGAGTCCGCGGAGGAGGCGCGGCTCGCTCTCGGCGCGCTCGAGCGCGGGGTCGCCGGGGTCGTGCTCGCGACCCGCGACCCGGCCGAGGTCCGGGCCGCCGCCGCGGTCGTGCACGCCGGGACCGAGACCGTCCCGCTCGTCCCCTTCACGGTCACCGCGGTCTGGCCGATCGGGATGGGCGACCGGGTCTGCGTCGACACCTGCACGCTCTTCCGGGACGGCCAGGGGCTCCTGGTCGGGAACACCTCCTCGGCCCTCCTGCTCGTCCACGCCGAGACCCTCGAGAACCCCTACGTCGCTCCCCGGCCGTTCCGGGTGAACGCCGGCGGGGTCCACGCATACTGCCTCCTCCCCGGCGGGCGGACCGCCTACCTCTCGGACCTTTCGGCCGGCGACACCGTGCTCGGGGTCGACGCCGGGGGCGGAACCGAGACGGCCGCGGTCGGCAGGGTCAAGGTGGAGCGCCGCCCCCTGCTCCTGGTCGAGGCGGTGGGCGAGGACGGGCGGGCGGCGTCGGCCGTGCTCCAGAACGCCGAGACGATCAGGCTCGTGCGCGAGGACGGCTCGGCGGTCTCGGTCGCCGCGCTCGCGGTCGGCGACCGGGTCCTGGGCGCCCTCCTGGAGGGGGGGCGCCACTTTGGCCGGGCGGTCGAGGAGAGCATCCGTGAGCGCTAGGCTCGGGATCGTCGGCGGGACGGGGGGGATGGGCTCACTCTTCGCCCGGGTCTACGCGGCGGCGGGCTGGGAGGTCTCGGTCCGCGGCAGAGCCGGGGACGAGCCCCTGGAGACCTTCCTCTCCCGGCAGGACGTGGTGATGGTCTCGGTCCCGATCGACGCCACGGTCCGGGTGATCGGGGAGGTGGGTTCGCTCCTCTCGCCCTCCCAGCTCCTCTGCGACCTCACCTCGCTCAAGGCCGCGCCGGTCGAGGCGATGTCCCGGTCCCCGGCCCCGGCGGTCGGGCTCCACCCCATGTTCGGGCCCGGAGTCGGCGGGATCGCGGGCCAGACGATCGTGGTGACGCCCGCCACCGCGAGCCGATCCGCGTGCGCCCCGCTCCTCGGGGTGCTGGAGGCGGCCGGCGCCCGGCTCGCGTTCACGTCCCCGGAAGAGCACGACCGGCTGATGGCCGTCGTCCAGGGGCTCACCCACGCGGTCTCGCTCGTGATGGCTGAGACGATTCGCTCGCTCGGGTACGACCTCGAGGGGCTGCTCGCCGTCACCTCCCCGGTCTACCGGATCGAGCTCGGGCTCGCCGGCCGGTTGCTCGCGCAGGATCCCGGGCTCTATGGCCCGATGCTCCGGGGGAACCCGCACCTCCCGGCCGTCCTGGCGGTCGCCGCGGGCGCCCTCGGGGACCTTCGGGACGCGGTCGGCGACCCCGGCCCCGCGGCGTTCCGGGATCTCTTCGCCGGGAACGCGGCGTACTTCGCAGGCTACGCGTCGACCGCGACCGCCGAGACCGACCTGCTGATCCGCTGCCTGGCGGAGGGGCGATGACCCTCCTGGTCCTGGGGCCCGAGGGGACCTTCTCGCACGGGCTCGCGGTGAAGCTCGACCCACAAGTCCGGCTCTGCCCCTCGATCGCCGCGGTCTTCGAGGGGGTCGCGGCGGGCGAGGGCGACGGGCTGGTCCCGATCGAGAACAGCGAGGCCGGCTCGGTCGGCGCGACCCTGGTCGGGCTGGCCGACCACCCCCTCTGGATCACCGGGGAGTGCACGATCCCGGTCACCCACCACCTGGCCGCCCGGGACCCGCGGCGCTGGCCCGAGCGGGTCTACGCCCACCCGCAGACGGCCGAGCAGTGCTCGCGCCTCCTCGAGGCGCTCGGGCTCCCCTGCGTCCCGACCGCCTCGAACGCCGCCTCTGCCGTCGCCGCCCGGGGCGACCCGTCGGGCTCCGCGCTCGTCTCGGATGGGCTCGCGGCCCTCCATGGCCTCAGCGTGCTCAGGCGCGACTGCCAGAACAGCGGCACGAACGAGACCCGCTTCGTCAGGATCTCCCGGGAGCCGGCGCCGCAGGGCGGGGCGGGCCGCGCGAGCCTCCTGCTCGACCCCGAGGAGGACCGGCCCGGGCTGCTCCACACCCTCCTCGGGCCGTTCGCGGCGCGCGGGCTGAACCTGACGCGGATCGAGTCCCGGCCGTCCCGCCGCGGGCTCGGCCGCTACGTCTTCTTCGTCGACGGGGACTGCGGCCCGGGGTGGGACGAGGCGGTCGCCGAGCTCGCCCCCGTCTGCCGGGTCCGGGACCTCGGCCGCTACGGGAGCCTGGAGCCGGGATGACCGCTGTCCTGCTGGACCGGGCCGGGCCGGTGAACCTCTCGGTCGCGGCCCCGCCCTCGAAGTCGCTCACCCACCGCGCCCTGGTCGCCGCCGCGCTCGCCACGGGACCGTCGCTCCTCTGCGGACCGCTCCTCTCGGGCGACACCCGGCTCACGGTCGCGGGCCTCCGCCGCCTGGGCGCCGCGATCGAGGTCGGCGACCGGGTCGTCGGGGTCGAGGGGACGGGCGAGCCGCTCGCGGGCGAGGACGGGGCCGTCCTGGACTGCGGCAACTCGGGAACGACCCTCAGGTTCCTGGCCTCGGTGGCCGCCCTCTCCGGCGCGCGGGTCACGCTCACCGGCTCGGACCGGATGCGCGAGCGGCCCGTCAGGCCGCTGGCCGGGGCGCTCGGAGACCTGGGGGCCTCGGTCGCGTTCCCGGAACGCGAGGGGTTCCCCCCGGTCGAGGTGTCCGGGCCGCTCCTCGGCGGGAGGACCGCGATGGGGGGGGAGGTCTCGAGCCAGTTCGCCTCCTCGCTCCTGCTCGCGGCCCCCCTGATGCCGGAGGGGCTCGACCTCCGGCTCGTCTCTCCCCCGGTATCGCGGTCCTACCTGGACCTGACCCTGGGGGTGATGGCCCGGTTCGGCGCCCGGACCGCGAGGCGGGGCTACGAGCGGTTCGCCGTCGGCCCGGGCCCCTACCGCGGCACGGCGTACGCCGTCGAGGGGGACTGGTCCTCGGCCTCCTACCTCTTCGCGCTCGCCGCCGCGCTCGGCGGGCGAGTGACGGTCCCGAACCTGGACCCGGGCTCGGCCCAGGGGGACCGGCGGTTCGTCGCGGCCCTCGGGGAGATGGGCTGCCGGGTCTCGAGCGGCCCGGGCGGGGTCACGGTCGAGCGGGAGGGGCCGCTCCGGGGGATCGACGTCGAGATGTCCTCGGCGCCGGACACGGTCCAGACCCTGGCCGTGGTCGCGGCCCTCGCCGGCTCCCCGACCCGGATCGCGGGGGTCGGCCACCTCCGCCACAAGGAGTCGGACCGGCTCGCGGTCACCGCGGATCGGCTCCGCTCGCTCGGGGCCGGGGCCCGGGTCGAGGAGGACGCGCTCGTGGTCGTTCCCGGCCCGCTCTCGGGCGGTACCGTCGACCCGGAGGGCGACCACCGGACCGCGATGGCCTTCGCGGTCCTGGGGCTCGCCGTCGGGCGAGTCGCGATCGAGGACCCGGGCTGCGTCGAGAAGTCCTGGCCGGGGTTCTGGGACGCGCTCCGGGGGGCGGGGCTGCTGTGAAAGTCATCCTGATCGGGTTCCGGGGGACAGGGAAGACCACGGTCGGCCGGCTTGTCGCGGAGCGGCTCGGCCTTCCGTTCCTGGATACCGACGCGCTCGTCGAGGCCCGGGCCGGCCGGCCCATCCCGGCGATCTTCGAGGCCGAAGGCGAGGAGGGGTTCCGCCGGCTCGAGCGCCAGGTCTGCGCAGGGCTCGCCGGGGCGGCGGGCGTGATCGCGACCGGGGGCGGGGCCGTCCTGGACCCCGCGAACGTCGAGGCCCTCCGGCGCGGGGCCCGGGTCGTCCTCCTCGAGGCCAGCCCCGAGGAGATCGCGGCCCGCTGCGCCGGCGGGGACCGGCCGGCGCTCACCCCGCTCGGCCCGTTCGACGAGGTCCGCGCCCTGCTCGCGGCCCGGGCGGGTGCCTACCGGGCTGCGGCCGATTGCTGCGTCTGGACCGGCTGCCGGGCCCCGGGCGAGGTCGCGGGCGCGGTCCTCGCGGCCCTAGACGAGAAACCGTCGCCGTCGGACCGGGCCGCGCTCGCGGCTCTGAACCCGGTCCCGGGCGAGGCCGCCCGGGTCGACGCCGCCCTCGCCCGGGGCGCCGGGCTCTGCGCGGTCCTCGGTCACCCGGTCGCCCACAGCCGCTCGCCGGCGCTCTTCGCCCGGCTGTTCGACTGCTACGGCCTCCCGTACGCCTACACCCGGGTCGACCATCCCGACCCCGGCGAGGCGGTCCGGCTCGCCCGGCGGTGCGGGGCCCGGGGGCTCTCCGTGACCGTCCCCCACAAGGAGGCGGCGGCCGCGCTCTGCGACAGCCTGGCGCCCGACGCCGCGCGGATCGGGGCCGTGAACACCATCGTGCAGTGCGGGGGGAGGCTCCACGGCGCCAACACCGACTGGCTCGGGGTCCGCGCCCCGCTCGCGCACCTTGCGGGGCGGGGGTGCCGGGCGACCGTCCTGGGCGCGGGAGGGGTCGCCGCCTCAGCCGTCTTCGCGCTGCAGGACCTCGGGATGGCCGTGACCGTGCTCGCGCGAAACCCGGCACGGGCCGCCGCGCTCGCGGCCCGGTTCGGCGCCGTCTCGGGCCCCCTCTCCGCGTTCGACCCGCGCGGGACCGACGTCGTGGTCAACGCGACCCCGGTCGGGATGGCGCCGAACACCGGCTGCCTGCTCGAAGAAGAGGACCTCGGGCCCGGGATGATCGTCTTCGACCTGGTCTACACCCCGGCCGAGACCCCGCTCCTCCGGCGCGCCCGCCGGGCCGGGGCCGCGGCGGTGCCGGGGACCGAGCTCTTCGCCGTCCAGGCCGCGGCGCAGTTCGAAGCCTTCTTCGGGATCCGGGTCCCCATACCTGTCGTCGAGGAGGCTCTCGCGTGAACACCTTCGGACACCTCTTCAGGGTCACGACCTTCGGGGAGAGCCACGGCCCCGCCCTCGGGGCGATCGTGGACGGCTGCCCCGCCCGGGTCCCGCTCGCGGAAGACGACATCCAGCCCCTGCTCGACCGGCGGCGGCCCGGCACCGGGCCGCTCGTCTCGGCCCGGCAGGAGGGCGACCGGGTCCGGATCCTCTCGGGGATCTTCGAGGGGGTCACGACCGGCGCCCCGGTCGCGCTGATCGTCGAGAACCGGAACGCCAGGCCCGGCGACTACGACGCCCTCCGCGAGGTCTACCGCCCCGGGCACGCGGACTACACCTTCCAGGCGAAGTACGGAGTCCGCGACCACCGGGGCGGCGGGCGGTCGTCGGGGCGCGAGACGCTCGGCCGGGTCGCGGCCGGCGCGGTCGCGCTCAAACTCCTCTCACTCCGGGGCATCGGCGTCGCGGCGCGGGTGCTCTCCGTCCACGGCGTCTCGGGCGAGGAGGCGATGGCCGAAGAGATCCGGGCGGCGGCAGACCGGGGCGACTCGGTCGGCGGGATCGTCGAGGTCGTCGCGACGGGGGTCCCGGCGGGGCTCGGGGACCCGGTCTTCGGCCGGCTCGACGCGGCGATCGCCGGGGCCCTGATGGGGATCGGGGCCGTGAAGGGGGTCGAGATCGGGGCGGGCTTTGCGGCCGCCGACGGCCTCGGGTCGGAGATGAACGACCCGATCCTCCCGGGCGGCGGCTTCGGCTCCAACCACGCCGGCGGGGTGCTCGGCGGGATCTCGAATGGCGCCCCGGTCGTCGCGCGCTGCGCGGTCAAGCCGACGCCCACGATCGCCCGCCCGCAGGCCACGGTCGACGCCCGGGACCGGCCGATCGAGATCGCGGTCGCCGGCCGGCACGACCCCTGCATCGCGTTCAGGCTCGTCCCGGTTGCCGAGGCCATGCTCGGGCTCGTGCTCGTCGACGCCCTCCTGCTCCGGGAGGCGTACCGGGGCTTCCCGGAGGGGCGCTAGTCACTCCTTTCGGGGCAGAGGAGGCGCATCAGCTCCCGCATCTCGGCCAGGGTGTACTGCCCGGGCGAGGACGGCCGGCCGACGGCGCAGTAGGCGAGGGCCGAGCCGAAGAGCGGGAGGAGGGCCCGCCCGTGTCGGTACCCGGTCCCGGCGATCGAGGTGCAGATGGGCCTTGTCGCCGCGCGGGTGAACGAGATGAGGTCGAGCAGGTCGTCGTCCGAGGACGGGGCGAGGACGAGCTTCGGGAGATCGCCGTAGGACCGCAGGTCCCGCTCCAGCCCGAAGAGCTCGGAGAGCGGGAGCATTGTCGCGAGGTGGACCGAGGCGATCACCCGGCAGCCGACCGCGCGGCAGGCCGGCGCGAGCGACCGGAACCCGCGCTCCAGGTCGACGTAGCGGGAGTGCGGCAGGAACGGCGCCAGGAGCCGGGTGCAGTCGCCGGCGCCGCCGGCGAACCCGCCCCCCTCCCCGGTTGAGCGGACGGTCGCGATCAGCGGGACCGGGAGGGAGGCGCACCGGGCAGCGAGCTCCGGGTGGTCGGACCGGTCCACAAGGTCGAGGCGGAGCTCGACCAGGTCGGGTTGTGCCGCGACCACGACCTCGAGGTCGTCGAGCCCGGTGACCGGCGCGACCAGCTGCATTCTCAGGAGTAACCCGAGAGGGTCGTGGTGACGCCCTCGGTAGGGCGGTCGGGCGGGGCGTCGAGGGGGCCGAACTTCTCTTCGTACTCGCCCATGGAGCGCCCGAGCACGGCGAGGAGGGACTTCGCGTGCCGCGGCGAGATCGAGACGACCGCCTTGGTCCGCGCCTGGTTCGTCCCCGGGATCTGGTGGAGGAAGAGGAACGTGAACTCGTCGTCCTTGAACGCGATCTGGATCATGTTGGAGTAGACCGGGTCCAGGTCGGGGGGCATCTGGACCTGGATCTCCTGGTTCGTCATGGCAAGAAGGTACCCGCCCTTCCCATATCCATGCTTCGGCGGGCGAGGAGACCTTGATGCCCCCCGGGGGACCACCCTCCGGTACTCCATGGAACCCACCGATCCCGGCCCACGCCTCGTCGCCGCCGTTGCGGCGGCATTCCTCGCCGCCGCTGCCGCCTGCCTCTTCGCCGGCCTGGCGGGCGCCGCCGCGGCCCTGCTGATCGTCCCGGTCGTCCCGGCCGCGTACCGGGAGAGGCGGTGGGGGACCCTGCTCGTCCCCGTCTCGGCGGTTGCGTTCGCCGCGTTCTCGCTCGCGTCCGGAGCCGGGGCGCCGGCGGCGGCGCTCGGCGGCGCGGCCGTCGGCGGCTCGGGGCTCCTCGTCGCCGCCGCGCTCGGGACGGCGGCCGGCGAGGCCGCGACCTTCCGGCTCTGGTACCACGGGCTCCGCGACCGGCTCCCGACCGCGACCCTCTTCTTCATGCCCGCGACCGGCCGAATCCACGACCTGAACGAACGGGCCGGGGCGCTGCTCGGCCCGGTGATGGCCCGGTCCCTCGCGGACTCGTTCGAAGACCCGGGGGCGTACCGCGCGTTCGCCTCCGGCGTCGCCGCGGGCGAGGTCGTTCGGAGCGGCGCCTGGCTTCGCGCCGCCGACGGCTCGCGCCGCTGGTGCGAGGTCTCGGGAGCGATGGCGACCCCGGTCCTGGCGGTCGTCTCGGTCGACGACCGGACGGCGGCCCGGGAGGCCGGGGACGCGCTCGCCGCGAGCGAGGAGGCCCACCGGGCTCTGGTCGAGCACCTCCCGGGCGGGGCCCTCCTGGTCGACGAGGACCTGAGGGTCCGGGCGGCCGGGGGCGCCGCCCTCTCCCTGGTCGTCGCGACCGGCGCCCCGCTCGCGGGGAGGACCCTCTGGTCCGCCCTCCCCGGCCGGATCGCGCAGGCGGTCGAGCCCCTCGCGCGGCTCGCGACCTTCGGTGTGGCCGGGACGGGCGAGGTCGCGGCGGAGGGGCGGCGCCTGGCGCTCACCGCCGTGCCGGTGCCGGGGGACGGGTCCGCCGGGGCCCTGGTCGCCCTGGAGGACGTGACGGGGTGGGCGGAACGGGTCGCCGAGACCGAGGACCGGCGGGCGGTCGCGGAGGCGCTCGCCTCCCTTCCCCCCTGGGAGGTGGAGAAGGCCGCAAGCGGGCCTTCCCCCGACCTCGCCGGGGCGGCGCCCGTCCCCCTCGTCCTGGCGGGGAGGGACGGGCTCGTCCGGCACGAGAACCCGGCCGCCCGGGCGTTCTTCGGCGACCCGGCGCCGCCCGACCTCTTCCTCCGGCTCGCCGGGGCCGACCGGAACCGGGCCCGGACCGCCCTGGAGCGAGGCCGGTACGCGGACGGCGGCGCCCCCTTCCGCCTCAGGCTCCGGGTACCCGGCCTGGAGGGCGGCGAGCGGGCGTGCCTCGCGCTCGCCGCGTTCAGAAGGGATGAGGACGCGACGGTCCTCGCGTTTCTCGACCTCTCGCCGGTGGCCGCGTTCGACGCCTGCCGCGACCGGGCGCTCCGGGCGCTCGAGGCCCGGTTCGCCGGCCCGCTCGAGGGGGACACCGAAGACGCGGAGAGCCTGGTCGAGGCGATCGACGCGGCCTGGCGAGCCTCGATCCGGGAGCGGGCGGTGCTGGGAGCGCCCACGCCGTTCGGGGACGAACCTTCCGGGTGCGACGGCTACGCCTGATCGAGCCGGCGGATGTCGCCCGCGCCTCGGACGGCCAGCTCACGCTCCCCCCGGTAGGTCGAGACGGTCCCGTAGCAGGTGAGAGCCTCCCCGAGCCTCGGCGGTGGGTCCGGGACGGCGCTCGCCGGAACGAAGACCCGGACCCTGCCGACCCGGCAGACCAGGTGGCCCCCGTCCGCCTCGACGACCTCCTCGACCGTGCCCCGCGCGACGGCGAGGGCGCCGTCCGGGAGGTCGGGGGAGAAGGGGGCCGCGAACGCCCCGGGGCCGAGGTACTCGAGGAGCGCGGCGCCCCCCGCGACCAGGAGGAAGACGGCCACGAGGAGGGCGAGCGCGCGCCGCTCCTGGGAGACGAGCATGCTGCGCTATTGTTCGCTCTTTTACTAAATATAACCGACAGGTTTAAGTGTTAACGGTGTTAACATGAGAGTATATGACCGGAACTGGTCTTCCCCCCTCATCCAGGACGGTCCTGAACCTGCTGGACATCAGCGGTTCCATGACCCACAAGGAACTCGTGCAGCGGTCGAACCTCGCACCGCGCACCGTGCGTTACGCGCTCAAGCGGCTGAAAGAGAACCATCTGATCATCGAGAAGTTCAACTTCAAGGACGCGAGGCAGATCATCTACCAGTCGCGCAGCGCACCTGCCGCCGCGACAGCATGACCCGGCGGGTCTGCGACATCATGGTCTGCGATGCCATGGTGCGCAAACTCGTTCCGACGGCCCGCGCCGAGATGGTCTGCCGCCTCGTCAACCAGATGGGCGTCCCGCAGACCGAGGTGGCGCGCCGGCTCGGGATCAGCCGGGCCGCGATCTCGCAGTACGTCGCCCACAAGCGGGGTTGCTGCGGAAACCCCGACTTCTCGCCCGAGCTCTCGAGCATGATCGACCGGTGGGCGCTCTCGGTCATGGGCGAGGAGGGGGAGGGGATCACACTCTGCGACCTCTGCCGCTCCGCGGCGAAAAAATTCTAGGACGCCCACCCCTTCTCTACCGTCCGTTCTTCTTCCGGCGCACGCCGAGCGCCATCCCGACGATCACGAGCGCCGCCACCGCGATCCGGAACCAGTCGACCCCCCGAACCGGGGCCGGCACTCCGCCGCCCGCCGCCCAGTCCCGGTCGAAGGCGTCGGCGAAGTACGCCCCGACACCGGGTTCGTCGATGATAACCCCCGTCTCGCGGTTGAACGAGGGCGAGGCCTCGTTCCAGTTGATCGAGGAGACGAGCACCCGGCGGCGGTCCACGACCACCCCCTTCGTGTGGACCTTGACCAGGCCGTGGGCGTCCAGGTCCAGGAGCCGGGCCTCGAGCGGCAGCCCCTCGGCGGCGGCGATCCGGTTGATCAGCGCTGCCTGCTCGTCGTTGTCGGCCTCGTCCTCGGTGTTGAACCAGGCCGAGTCGAGGAGGATCCGGACCTCGACCCCGCGCCGGGCGGCCTCGACGGCCTCGGAGAGGTAGCGCTGGAGGCGGTCCCCCGACTCGTTCGCGATGTAGGCCTGCTCGATCGCGATCGAGCGCTCCGCCCCCCGGATCAGCGCGGCGATCTCGTCGGCGGTGTCGGGAGCGAGCACCGTCGTGACCGTCGCGCCCGAGAACGGGGCGGGCGTGGAGCGCGGGGCGTAGGCCCCTTCGTCCGGGGTCTCGATCCCGCCCGGCAGCAGCGTCCCGACCGGGCCGACGTCCCGCCCCTCCAGGTCGTCGGCGAAGACCGCCGAGAAATAGCCGGCGATCCGCGGGTCGTCGAGCAGGACGCCCCACCCCCGGTTCCCCCGCCGGCCCGCGGGCGGGAACCCGGCCGGCTTCCAGTTCTCGGTGGTGACGAGCGTCCACCGGCCGTCGACAACGAGGTACTTCCCGTGGAGGTGCCGGTAGCGCGCGTGGGCCGTCCCGCGGGTCGACATGAAGTAGACCCCGGCCCCGGCCTCGAGGAGCCGGGGGAGGACGGCCCACTCGCCCGATGGGATCCCGCCGACCGGGCTGCCCTGGGCGAGCACGGTCACGCTCACCCCGCGGTCGCGGGCCGAGACGAGCGCGTCCGCCAGGACCGGGTCGGTCAACTCGTAGACGCCGAGCAGGACCGAGCCGGACGCCCGCGCGACCAGGTCCGCGAGCACGCCGGACCCGCAGTCGGGCGAAAGGAACACGGTGCCCGAGACGTTCGTCGCCGTCAGGGGGTCGAAACGGGACTGGCCGATCATCAGGACGCGGGGGTCCCACCTGCCCTCCTCGCGGTAGTGGACCTGGCCCCTGCGCATCACCACGTCCCCGGGCCACTCGACCCAGTCCGTCACCCGGCCGCCGACGAGTACGGTCAGCCCGTCCCCCCGGTTCCCGAGCCGGAGTTCGCCCTCCCGGAGCATCTCGGGGGCCGGGGACGAGGGCAGGAGTTCGAAGTCGGGGAGCTCCCCGTGGACCAGGGCGTAGGCCGACCCGTTCAGGGCGACCACGACCCGCCCGTCCCCGGCGGCCCCCGGCGGGAACCGCGCCGTCCCCTCGCCGTCGGTCACTGAGACGCTCCCGAGCGGGGCCGTGCCCTCGAGGACGAAGAACTCGTCGTCGTCGCCGGGTATCCAGGTGTCGGGGCAGACCTCGGCGAGAACGTACGCGCTGGCGCCGTCCGCCAGGAGGGCAAAGACCAGGACCAGGAGGGCGCCGACCCGCATCGATCGCCTTTTATGGTCGCGCCCTGCCGTATATCTTGTGATCGTTCGCCCGCTCGTGCTCAAGTTCGGTGGCTCTCTCCTGGACCGCGCCCCGGACCTCGTCCCGGTCGTCGCGTCCGCCCCCGGCCGGCCGATCTTGGTCGTCCCCGGGGGGGGCGTTCTCGCCGACGCCGTACGCGAACTCGAACCGCCGCCCGGGGCGGCCCACTGGATGGCGATCGCCGCCATGGAGCAGGTCGGGCTGTACCTCTCCTCGCTCGGCCTCCCGGCGGTCGAGGGGCTCTGCGCCCCCCGCGCCCCGTCGGTCCTCCTCCCGTACCACCTCCTCCGGGAGCGCGATCCGCTTCCGCACTCCTGGCGGGTCAGCTCGGACACGATCGCGGCCTGGTGCGCCGCGGAGCTCGGGGCCGACCTGCTGCTCGCGAAGTCGGTCGACGGGATCCTGGTCGGCGGCCGGCTGGCCCGGGTCCTGGAGCGACCGGTCGAGAGCGACGCGGTCGACCCGTGCCTGGTCCCGTTCCTCGCCGCCCGCGGGGTCCGGGCGGAGATCGTGAACGCGCGGGCTCCGGGCCGGCTGGCCCGGGCACTCCGGGGCGAACCGGTCCCGGGGACCCGGATCGACCCCAGCTTATTTGTGGACCGGGCGTGAACGTACTGGGGATCGGGTCTCTATGACGACGAAGAAGTGCACATCGTGCAATGCCCCCCTCGCAGAGGTCGGCGGAACCGGGTTCCTCTGCCCCCAGTGCGGGACTGAGATACAGCGGTGCTACCGGTGCCGCGAGCAGAGCATACCGTACATCTGCCCCCAGTGCGGGTTCACGGGGCCGTGACCATGGGCGACGTCGCGTGCATCATCCGGGTCATGCCGGAGTCCCCCGAGGTCGACCTGGAGGCGCTCAAGCGGGCCCTGAAAGAGGCCGCCCCCGAGATCCACCAGATCGCGGAGGAGCCCATCGGCTTCGGGCTCAGGGCGCTCAAGATCGTGGCCGTGGTCGGGGACCAGGGCGGCCAGACCGACCGGCTCGAGGCCGCCCTCTCGGAGGTCCCGGGGGTCGAGCGGGCCGAGATCGTCGAAGTGACCCTGACCTGAACCCATTTTTTAAAATTCATCGCAGACCGAGCCGCTCGAGGACCAGCGCCGTCTTCGCCCGGATCCGGTTGACCGAGGCCTCGAAGGCCGCGACCTCGCCCGGGTCGAGCCGGATCGGGATCGGCGTAACGCCCTCCCGGTTCAGCCGGGCGGGGACGCCGATGCAGACCTCGCCGATATCGTGGACCTCGGAACGGATGTAGGCGGAGACGGTCAGGATCCGGTTCTCGTCGCCGAGCACCGTCCGGACCAGGGTCGCGATCGCCTCCCCCGGCCCGTAGACGGTCGAGCCCTTGTTCCGGATGATCGTCTCCCCGCCGGCCCGCACCGTCTCGACGATCCGGTCCACGGGCAGGTCCTGGAACGACGGGAGCCGGTCGATCCGGATCCCCCCGACCGTGGTCGCCGACCAGAGCGGGACCATGGAGGGGCCGTGCTCGCCGATCATCCGGGTGTGGACCTCGGAGACGTGCACCTGGTAGAGCCTCGCGATCTGCGCCTTGAGCCGCATCGAGTCCAGGTGGGTCCCCAGGCCGAAGACCCGGATCTTCTTCATGCCCGAGGCGCGGAGCGCGACGGCGGTCATCACGTCGACCGGGTTGGTGACCATCAGGATCTTCGCGTCCGGCGCGACCTCGCCGCACTTCTCGGCCGCCTGGGCGACGACCCGGGCGTTGACGTACGCGAGGTCCGCCCGGGCCTGGCCGGCCTCTCTCGCCGCCCCTGCCGTGTGGACGATTACCTCGGAACCCGCCAGATCCGCGAGGTCGGTCGACCAGGAGAGACGGCAGTTGGTGCCCCGCGCCGCGTAGCTGTCCTCGAAGTCCCGGGAGAGCCCCTCGAGGAATGATTCACGGCCCGGGCGGCCGACGAGCAGGATCTCGTCGACGTAGGGGATCTCGGATATCGGGTGCGGGATAAAAGAGCCGACGTTGCCGGTCGCCCCGATGATTGCTACGCGCGCCATATAATCAGGACCGGTGGGAACGCGTTCTCGGTCGACGCCACGCACGCGGCCGTTCCGGGGGGCCCTTTCTCAACCCCGCACTCCCGCGGGCGCCGAACGTCTGCGGTGGGTCTGCTCCCTTCCGGGCCTGAACCGGTGCCCGCAACGACAGGCCTCCGCTCCCTCCGGAGCATGGGTCCCTGGCCGCCGACCTCGCAGGACAAGGTCTCAACGTCGGGGCCCGGCGGACGCAACCGTGCCGTCTGCGCCTTCCTCGAACTTCGCCCTCCGCATGCCGACGGTTTCGGATCACAGGTGACGCCGGACCACCCGGGCTAGTTCCCGGTATCTATTCCCCGCTCAGGGGATAAAAACCTCTCCACCGGCACGATCCTGCCAGCGGCGGGCGATCCGGCGGAGGCGGTCGGGATCCTTTTCGAACGGGTCCAGGGCGGCGAGCCGGAGGCCGGCAACCGGGAGGAGGGGGGGAAGATCCCAGAGGCTCCCCCGGTAGACCAGGATCTCCTGGTCGGCGCGCGCCGCCGCGACGGGCTCGGGGGCTGCGGGCGCCGGGACATCTCTGAGGTCGGCGTAGGAGGCCAGGAGGTCGACCTCTCCGGCGAGGAGCGCCTCCCGGTTCGCGTGCAGGTTCAGGCCGGCGAACCAGGCGGCCGGGCCCCAGGCGTCGTTGAGGACGACCGCCGGGACGAGCCGGAGGGCGGCAGCGAGCCCCAGGGTCCCGACCCCGGCGCAGGCGTCGACGAAGACGTCGGGCAGCACCCGGCGTACCGCCCGGTCGGTCGCTTCGACCTTGGGGTCGCGGGGGCGGGGGGCTTCGATGTGGCAGGTCGAGACCTGCTTGTAGAGCACGAGCGGACCGGCCGGGGTGAACCGCGCCTCGGCGTAGACGTCGCAACCGGCGAGAAGGTCGTGGGTCGCGCCCCCAACGCCCGGGACGATCCCCCGGTCGGCGACGACCCCCCGCACCTCGGGGACCTCCGCCAGGAGCCGGCGGGCCAGGGACGGGGTGGCGTAGCGGGTCAGGAGGATGAGCGAGGAGGGCGGGAGGAACGGGGGGCTGCGCAGCGGCGGGAAGGGGTGGAGCAGGGGGGTGCCGACCGCGGCGAGCGGGGCCCCGGGCGCCAGGCCCCCCCCGTCGGCGAGCACGGCGTGGACCGCGGCCATGACCTGGTCGAGCGGGCGGCGCCCGCAGGCGCAGGGCTGGCCGGCCTCCGGGGGAGGGGCACGGGGGTCGAGCCGGGCCTGCGAGCAGGCGTGACACGGGGCGTAGCGGCGGTCGAGCCCTTCGAGCACCTGCCCGGCGTCGCCAAGGTGCTCGCCGCATACCGGGCACTCCATCGAGAGATCCGTTCGCGCCAGGGATCGATTAAGGGGTAGCCCCCGGGATGGGCCCGATGCGATTCGAACGCATGACCGCCCGGTTATGAGCCGGGCGCTCTGACCAGACTAAGCTACGGGCCCGAGAGAACGCCGTGTAATTGTCTTTTTTAACTGATAAAAGGTACGTGTGCCCCGTCCTAGTGCCTGTGGCGGTGATGGATGTCGGGGCTGTGGGTGTGGGTGTGCTCCATCTCCTCGTGGCGGTGGAGGTGCGAGTGGTAGCCCCGGGAGTCGAGCGGCGGGTCGTCGCCCCTGTGGGCGTGGGCGTGGTGCATATCGTCGTGCCGGTGACGATGTTCGTGGACCTCCCCGGGGTGGGTGTGGGCATGGGTGTGGTGCTCGGTGACGAGCAGGATGCTCCCGACGATCATCAGGGCCAGCGCGGCGTAGAACACCGGCCCGGGGAGATCGGCGAAGACGAGGAACGCGAACCCCACCCCGAAGAAGGGCGAGAGAGAGAAGATCGCGGCTCCCCGTGCCGAACCGAGACCGCGGATCGCGAGCACCAGGCAGACGCTCATGAGCCCGCCCAGGCTCACCACTCCGACTGCCATGGCCGCCAGGCCGGAGGAGAGGGGGGGCAGGGCCTCCCCCAGGCACCTGCCGAGAGCGAGAGAGAGGACGCTGGCGCCGAGGCCCTTGACCATGATGATCGAGAGCGGGTCCTTGTCCGAGATCCGCTGGATCACGTTGTTGTCGATCCCCCAGATCGTGCAGGCCGCCAGGATACCGAGGGCCCCGGGGGATACCCCGTACGCCGCTTCCGGGGTGTAGGTCAGCAGGGCGCAGGAGGTGGCGATCACGACGATCGAGAGGCCGACGCGCCTGCCCACGGGCTCCCCGATCACGAGCGCCGCGATCAGCATGGTGGCGATCCCCTCGAAGTTGAGCAGGAGGGCGGCCGTCGCGCCCGGGGTGTGCGGGAGAGAGAACATCAGGACCACCGGCCCGAGGAACGACCCGAGCAGCATGGTGAGGAGGAGCCAGGGGAGATCGCCCCGGGAGAGGGTGGCCTCGCGTTGGCTCCGCCGCCTCCCGAGGGCCGCGAGCGCAGCCCGGACGAAGAGGAGGCCCGCCCCGCTCCCCAGGTAGAGCAGCCCCGCCATGGTCGCCGGAGGAACCGATCCCAGCAGGTACTTCGAGGCCTGGGTGCCGGCGCCGAACAGGAACGCGGCCGCGAGGCCGGCTGCGATGTACTGGTTCCGCGGAGAGGGAAGTGGCATCGGGTCCGAGACTATTATGCCGTTCTCTGTTTAGAAAAGAGACGGGGTCGCGGGAAGAGAGGAAGCGAAAAAGAGGCGACGCCGCCAACAGGACTCGAACCTGTGGCATGCTGGTTAACAGCCAGCCACTCTACCAACTGAGTTATGGCGGCCCGGGTGTCCTGTACCGTTGCCCCGAGGCGCTATTAAAGGTAGCGGAGATGGCCGGGAGACGGCGGCCCGGGGCCGGCCCTAGTCCCCCCGGATCGTCTGGAGGAGCGTGATCAGGCCCTCGATCTCGGCGTCGAGGCCCCCGATCAGCTCCTGCGTGCGGGGGGTGGCGACCGCGCCTGCGGGCGAGGCCACGATGTAGCCCAGGCCCTCCAGGACGTGGAGCGAGTAGCGGATCCGGTGCACGGGCTCGTCGAGGAGCTCGGAGAGCTTCAGGATCCCGATCGGCTGGGCCCGCTCGACGGCCCGGGCGACCGTGAGATGCCGGGCGAGCAGCTCGATCTCGCTCTTGAGTTTGCCGAGCAGGTCGGCCTCGGGGCTCAGGACTGGGTCATCAACCATGCCTTCTCCTTCCGGTACTTCTTGAGAAACACGAACGCAAGCACGATCCCGGCGACCACGAGCACGGCGAAGACGGGGACCGCGTAGTCGCCGCCCCAGATCAGGGCCATGACCGCGAGGGCGAAGGACAGGATGACCATGTTCAGGAGCACGGTCAGCCCGTAGAACTTCCACCGGAAGCGTTCCTTCGCCTCGTCGTCCATGATCGGAGTTCGCCTGCATGCTACAAGAAGGTGTGTGCGCGCGGGCAGGAGCCCGACCGAATAGTTCCAATACAATGACGTAAAATGAACTTTTCAGATATCCGGAGAACCTGATATCGCCCGGCTGGAAAGACCGCGACCGGCCCGCGGGGAACCCGGTTGGGGGCGTGGATGCCGCTCGAAGGCGTCCTCGCGCTCTCGCTCGTCCTGAACCCCTGGGGGGATCCGGGAGCAGAGGATCACGAACGAATACTACGCTTCGGCCGTCCGGTCGATGCTCGCGAACCCCGGGGTGCTCTTCTTCAACTCGCTCGACGCGGCTGGCTTCGTGACCGTCGACAAGCCGCCGTTCGGGCTCTGGATCCAGTACCTCTCCGCGAGGTTTTTCGGGTTCTCGGGGTGGTCCCTGGCCTTTCAGCAGGCGCTCGCCGGCGTCGGCTCGGTCGCGCTCGTATACCTGGTCGTCGCCCGCCCCTTCGGCCGTCCAGCCGGACTCGTGGCCGCGCTCGCGCTCGCCACCACCCCGATCTCTGTCGCGGTCTCCCGGAACGGGACGGTGGACGCCCTGCTGATCTTCGTGCTACTCCTCGCCCCCGCCGTGACGCTGAAGGCGGCACGCGAACGCTCCCTCGCATGGCTTCTCGCTGCAGCCGTGCTGGTCGGGGTCGGGTTCCACATCAAGATGCTCCAGGCCTGGATCGTAGTCCCGGCCCTGATGGAGGGGTCTACAATGCCGGCGCCCGTCTGCTCCCCCCGCCCGGTGCCTTTTCCACCTCGGGCTCGCGCTGGTTGTGCTGGCCGGCGTCTCGCTCTCGTGGGCCGCCGCGGTGGACACCGTGCCGGCGGAGCAGCGGCCCTACATCGGCGGGAGCGGCGACAACACGGCCCTCAGACTGATCGTCGGGTACAACGGGCTCCACCGGCTCGCGGACGACTTGACTGCCGGCGGAGGCCTGCCTCCCGGGACCAAGGGCGCCCCTTTCAGCGGGAACACGACCGGACCGGGTGCTGGAGCCGGTCCGCTCGGTCCGTCGCCCGGCACTGCGAACTGGTCCGACGACGCCCGAGCCTTCGGGCCAGGCGGCGCCAACACGACGGCGCCCGGGGGCAGCGTGGACGCGTTTCCGATACCCCCCGGGGAGCGGAAGCACCGGGATCAGGGGCCTCGCGGACTGCCTCGTCGCGCACCAGGGGAACGCGACCTGTATCGCCGCCACGGCGAGCAGCAACAGTGGCGGGGCCGCCCTGATCATCATGACAGGAAGGCCCGTGATGGTCCTGAGCGGGTTTCCGGGCTCGGACCGGATCCTGACCGCGGACGAACTCGCGGCGCGGGTTGGAGCGGGGGAGGTCCGGTACTACGTCCTGGGTGGCGACGCGGGCGGGGGCGAGACCGACCTCGCGGGCGGGGGCCGGTCACACGGCACGCTTGTCGATCCATTTCTGTGGGGCGGGACGGGGCGGGGGTACACCCTGTATGACTGCCGGGGCCTGCAGGTAGGGTGAAACGGCGGGCTTGCGCCTGCCCGGCCGGCTGGCGCGCTTCCTCGCGGTGGGGGCGGCCGCAACCCTCCTCGACTTCGGCCTCCTCTACGACTTCGTCGATCTCGTCGGGGCGTAGTACCTCCCGGCGGCCGCTCTCTCCTACATCGCCGGCTGCCTCGCGGGCTACGCCCTGAACCGGCACTTCACCTTCCGTGATCCCGCACCGCCCTCCGTCGGGCAGTTCGGGGCCTGCGTCTCGGTCTCGCTGGCCGGTCTGCTTCTCAACCTCGGCGTCATCGCCGTCGCGGTTGAGGTCTTCGCGGTCGGCTACCTGGCGGCGCGAGCGCTCGCCCGCTGCATCGTCCCGTTCTCGGACTTCGCGGGGCAGACCCGCCTCACCTTCCGGACTGGCTGATTTTTTATATTGTCCCGGTATAACCCTGCGGCGGTGAGAGACAGGATGGCAGGACGGATCCTGGTCGCGTACGCAACGAAGCACGGCTCGACAGCGGGGGTGGCCGAGGCGGTCGCCCGGGAACTCGCGGCGGCGGGGCTCGAGGCCGCAGGGGCGGAGTTCCCGGCCGTGGACTCGCTCGAGGGCTACGACGGGGTCGTGCTCGGGGCGCCGATCTACGCGGGGAAACCCCTCGATCTCGCGGATTTCGTCGCCCGCCACCGCGAGGCGCTCGGGCGGCTGCCCGTCGCCGCGTTCGCGGTCGGGATTACCCCGGTAGGGGCCGCGCCAAAGCCCGAACGGATCGAGCAGGCCCGTAAGGCGCTGATCGACGCCGTCGAGCCGCTCCGGCCGGTGGCGGCGGCTCTCTTCGCGGGGGCGCTCGACCCGTCAAAGATGGGGCTCGCCGAGCGGGCCGTGACCCGGCTGATCGGGTCACCGACCGGCGACTTCCGCGACTGGGACGCGATCGCGGCCTGGGCCCGCGAGGTCGCGCCCCGCTTCGCCGGCACGGAGGAGTGATCGGGGAGCCCGTGGCTCGGGCCGCGGAAGCATGCAGAGAGAACGGTATCCGCGATGACGACCTTCGTCCTGATGCACGGCACCGGCGCCGGCGGCTGGTGCTGGCAGAGGGTGGCGCAAAGGCTGCGCGCCGGGGGGTTCGAGGTCCACGCGCCGACGCTGACGGGCGTGGGCGACCGGTCCCACCTCGCGGGCTGCGGGGTCGACCTCGAGACGCACGTCCGCGAGATCGCCGGCCTGCTCTTCTACGAGGACATCGCGGACGCCGTCCTGGTCGGCCACAGCTACGGCGGGATGGTCGTCACGGGCGTGGCGGCACGGGTGCCGGAACGGCTGCGGCTCGTCGTGTACCTGGACGCCTACGTCCCTGAGGCGGGCGAGAGCGAGTACGACCTCTGGACGCCGGAGATGCAGGCGGAGTTCCAGGCCGCCCTGGAGGGCGGCGGGATGCGCCCGCCACCGGCCCCGGCGCTGGTGGGCATCGCCGACCCGGCGCTCGCGGCATGGTACGCAGCGCGGGTCACGCCACATCCCCCCGGCACCTTCACCCAGCCGGTGCCGCCCGGCACCCCGGCTGGCGAGGCGGTCCCCCGCGCGTACATCCGGTGCACCGAGGGGCCGCTCGTCCCGCTCTTCGGACCGTCCGCGGAGAGGGCGAGGCGCCGGGGATGGGAAATCCTGACACTCGCGGCGGGGCACGAGGCAGAGCTCGTCGCCCCGCTCGAGGTCGCCCGGCTCCTCGCCGGGCTCGCGCGCCGGCGGGGCTGACGGGGCCGGGCGACCAACGGCGGGAGGGCGACGTCAGGTCGGCGCTCCGCACGGCGACGACACGATCCCGAAAAGTGACCGGATCGGCCTGCTTCGGACTTCGCTTCACGACGGACGGTTGAGGACGCCAAAGGCAAAGCCGGACGCCGCAACCCTCCGGGCAGGGCTCGTGAACTTCCGGCAGGCGGCGATGTGCCCGGCCGACGCCGACGCGACGGATACGGAAGCGAAAATATACGCAGGAGATAGTGCCGCATTTTCAATGAAGAACGCGAATGAGACTGATATCACTCATCCGTATCCTGCTGCTGGTCTGCGGCAGCGTGTCGACCGTCATGGCCGTGGAGCCCTGCCCGTTCGTCCTGAAGTGGGGCATAAGTGGGAGTGGCGACGGCGAGTTCAATTACCCTTCCGGTATCGCGGTGGACGGCGCGGGGAACGTTTACGTGGCCGACACCGACAACAACCGTATTCAGGTCTTCGATGCCGAGGGTACGTTCCTCAGGAAGTAGGGAAGCGGGGGGTCCGGCGACGGCGAGTTCGACGAACCCCACGACATCGCGGTGGAC
>JAAYEG010000046.1 GCA_012728895.1 Methanospirillum sp.
AAACCTCATGCCAGTTTGGACTATAAGGTGCCCGAAACGGTCTTCGTTGAACGATTGCCGCCGGAACGGATCTTCGGGTACGCACAGAGGTGGTTGTGTGAGTGAAATGATTCCGAGATCCTACAGGAGCCTGCCGCCTGACAAACCTTTATCAGAAACACCACTCAACCGGTTTGCTGCACAAGAGGAACGATGATGCTGAAACCCACCATAGAAGCGGCACTGAACCGCCAGGTGAACCGCGAGCTCTACTCGGCCTACCTGTACCTTGCGATGTCATCGTATTACGACTCGATCAACCTAGCGGGGTTCGGACAGTGGCTCCGCGTCCAGGCCCGCGAGGAGCTCGAACATGCGATGAAGATCTACGACTACATCGGGGACGCCGGTGGACGGCCCGTGATGGAGGCCATCGAGGCACCGCAGAAGGACTGGAACGGAGCGAAGGTGGCGTTCGCCGAGGTACTCGCCCACGAGCAGGCGGTCACAGGGATGATCAACGACCTGATGGACCTCGCCATCAAGGAGAACGACTACGCGACTCGGGAGTTCCTCGGGTGGTTCGTGACCGAACAGGTCGAGGAAGAGAAGAACGCGGGGGACATCCTGGTCCAGATCGAGAAATTCGGCGACGCCGCTGGACCGCTCTTCAGCCTTGACCGCTCACTGGCCGCCCGGCAGTGATTGCCGGGACACACCCCATACTCTTTTCCCGGGATACGGTCCGGGGGCGATGACCTGATTCTTCGGTCCGTGTGACGCGAGGTTGCCCGACTCCATCGTACGTCCCGAAAGACGGCACGGGCCAGAAGTGCAGAAATGTGCGGGAGCCCGGATGGAGGGGGGAGGTATTTCGGAGACCGGCTCATAACCGGGACCGGGCGACCGAGGGTTCAGGGCTTTGTGCCTTTCTTGAACGAGAGCACGTCGCCGAGCGTTGTCGAGAGCCTCTGCTGCTCTCTCCTGTCCCGGTCGATCGACTCTTCTGGCGCGTCAAGAAGCCTGATCCCCAATGCCTTCTCGATCTTTGCCCGAACCTCGTCCTCGGGAACCAGGTCCCCTTTCTCGATCCGCTTGAGGAGCAGCTCCCGTTCCTTGATCGACAGGGCGAGTTCCTTTGTCGTCAGGCCCTTTGCAAGGCGCGCAGCCCGGATGCGCTCGCCGTAGTCGTCGACGAGTTCGCCTACGAGCTGGTCGAAGAGATCCCGCCGTCGCCGTGCGGGCACGGGGGACGATGCAGCGGAGGCGCCAGGCGCGTATCGCCGGGGCCCCGTACGAGGCTGCTGCACCTCTGTCCCGTATCGTGCACAGGCCATGCAGACCACAAGATCGGCCCCCTCGATCCGGACCCTTTTTCCCGGTCCCGGCACGGTCGCGCCGCATAACTCGCACTGCATAGTCATTCGCAAAATTCTTTATAGTCACTACCCTATATAATTATGCGGCCCGCCCATGACAGAAAGCCTCAAGGATTTCCCCGAGCCCCAGAAAGGGGAAGACCTTTACCGGTATCTCCTGGAACGAGTCACCAACCTGGAGGATCGGAACACTGAGATACGGGAGCAGCTGCGTCAGCTCGAGGCGGACAAGAGGTATCTCGAGACCCAGAAGGTCCGCTACGAACGGGAGGTGCGGAAGCTCAAGTCCGAGATCGAACAGATGAAGAGCCCGCCGCTCGTGATCGGCACGGTCACCGACGTGGTTGACCCTTCGCGGGTGATCGTGCGGTCATCAGCTGGACCGCGTTTCCTTGTCGGGCTCTCGCAAAACATCGACGTCAGCGAGATCAAACCGGGATCGCGCTGCACCCTGAACCAGCAGTCTCTCGCTATCGTCGAGATCCTGCCCACGAACTTCGACGCCCAGATCTACGGGATGGAGCTCGTCGAGGCTCCGACAGAGCGGTACGAGGACATCGGGGGTCTCGACCAGCAGATACTAGAGATCCAGGAGGCGGTCGAGCTCCCGCTCACGAAACCTGAGCTCTTCAGGCGGGTTGGGATCGAGCCGCCCAAGGGCGTCCTGCTCTATGGTCCACCAGGAACTGGCAAGACACTGCTCGCGAAGGCCGTCGCCCACGAGACGGAGGCGCACTTCCTTCGGGTCGTCGGGTCCGAGCTGGTCCAGAAATATATCGGCGAAGGTGCCCGGCTTGTCCGCGAGCTCTTCGAGCTCGCGCAGAAGAAGAGCCCCTCGATCATCTTTATCGACGAGATCGATGCGATCGGCGCGTCGCGAACCGAGACGAATACCTCGGGAGATCGCGAAGTGCACCGGACCCTGATGCAGCTCCTAGCGGAGATGGACGGGTTCGAGAACCGGGGGGATGTCAGGATCATCGGGGCGACAAACCGGATCGACATCCTCGACAAGGCCCTGCTGAGACCCGGTCGATTCGACCGGATCATCGAGATCCCACTCCCGGACATCGACGGACGGCTCTCGATTCTGAAGATACAGACGGTAGAGATGAATTTGGACCCTTCGGTCGATCTTCAGGAGATCGCACTCAGGACGGAGGGACGGAATGGCGCCGATCTCCGTGCTATCACGATGGAGGCAGGCATGTTCGCGATCCGGTCTGACAGGGACCTGGTCACCCGGGAAGACCTGGTGAGAGCGATCGATAAGTTCGTGGACGAAGTCGAGCGGAATCGGGGAATCGGCACGGCGAGCGCGATGTTCGCCTGAGACGCCGCTCATTTTTTTTTAAAATAACCCCTCCGAACTCGTCCTTGGTAGGGGGTATCGTGATCTGACTTCGCTGTCACCGCGAGAAGCTGCGTCCGAGGATTTCAAATAGCATCGATGATCTTGTCCCGCCATTTTTTAGTCAACACCGGTTGCTCCGAGAATTGACGTGGGACCTGGTGAGATCGATCGTTACCTGAAGCTCGGTGCAGCGGCACTCGGGACGGTTCGGTGCGGACGAGGATCGACCGTTTACGGGTTCATCGTCGACCCGCGTGGTAAAGGCGGGTTCCACCGAACGAGATCCAGAGGTAATCGTCCCGGACCGTGGATGCGAATGAAGAGCGCAGGGGCGGTCGCTGGCAGAACAGGCTAATCGGAAAAAAGAACCTGTGGGGCTTTCGAGGAAGGGTAACAGAGAACGAAGGCTTCTGGATTCCCTGATATTCTGGCCCGGTCTTGATAGAGAGTGTCGAGGCAGATGCCCTTGTGCCTCTCGGATAGCAAACGCTGACGACGTGAACAACCATATCTTACGATTCTCCGCGTGCTTGCACTGGTATATCGCATCAGGAGGTTTCGTCCGCAGGATGGTCGATCACGGAGAAAGGGAGTGTGGGGATGGAAGGTGAGATCTCACCGAGGGGTTGAAAGTGCACACCGGGAATAAACAACACAGAAGATGGCCTGACTAAGAGGACGCTCATGCCCCTGGCCAGCGAGCTCTCCCGGCGGGAGCCGCCATGATCCGGGTCTCTGGTTAGACGCGCCGGCGGACGAATAGGCCGACGCGGACGTCTTCTGCGACGGGAATTCCTGCGTCGCCGTTCTCGCCCGATCGTTCTCGGTCCCGGGCCTTGAGCCACTCCTGGAGCATCTCGGCAGCCTTGCGAGAGAGGAAGACGGTCCGGGTCTGCACGGTCTTCGTGATCTCCCGCCGGACGTGGACCTCGATGGGGTGTGCTTACAGGGCAATATCGCGCTCCCGGAGTTGGAGAGCCTGGCCGATACGCATCCCGGAGGAGACAGACATGAGCGTGAGGGCCCAGAGGGGATGTTCATGTGCTGGATCATTGCCTGGATCGTATCGTGGTTGAGGTCGGCCTCGCGGGTCGCCGATCCACCCTTCGGCAGCTGCAGGACGATCAGTATCGGCTCCCTCTGCGATACCTCCGAGCCGTAGTAATCGAAGAACTCGCTGCAGCTGGCCATCTCGTCCACCGCCGTCTTCGGTGGAACCGTGCGAGGAAGACGGTGTGCCGGTAAGGTCGACGTGGGAGCAATCGTCCGCGAGGCAGGTTTGCCCGGGATCTTCGTACCGCTCGAGCTCCTCGGGAGTCACCGTGCCGGTCGCCTGCTATGGGGTCCAAGAGCATGCCGAATAACGAGAGGATGCCCGGGGGGTACTGCGCGCGCGACCGGGGGTCGGTGTAGCTGGCGAGGAACGCCTGATCGGCTGCGGCAGATCCTGAGGTCGTCGAGATTCCCATATTGGGAGATCGATTGTGCCGTGGAAGTGCTCGGTGCGACCGCACAGGCCAGGACGAGTCCGCTCCGGCCTCCCCGCGGGAAACGGAGATAATATCGGAATTATTGCGTGGGTTGACTATCCGCGCTCCGTTTTTTCGTCAGTGAGCAACGAGATGCAGACATGAGATCGAGTGCGAGACGGGTAATGTCAATGGTGATCCAGTGAGAGTGTAACCGGACGGTGGGGGCAGCTCTCACACATTCCCCTCCGACGACAACGAATGTAGCGAGATGGGCTTCCGTGCGGGATCGGTAGGTCCCGTAGACGGACGGATCTATCACATGGAGAAGACCGCCTCGGGCTGCCCTTTTTGCGGGTGAGACGGGCCGGCACGCAACGCTCCGCCCGGCAACAAAGAATCCGGCCGACCCGACATGCTGGAGGGCAGTTGAGGGGGGGGAGGCAGCCCTAATCAGCGTGCAGGCCGGTAAGGGACCACCTCGCCGCAGGACACGAGACGACCCTCTTCCAGGACCGAGACTGCCCCGTGACCGCCGGCCACAAGACAGCGGCGGCCCGACGAGGCGAGTCGTGCATCGGTCTCGACGACGAGGTCGAGCAGGTCGCGCCGCTCATTGCGTGCCAGCTCGCTGTCGACGTTGACCGAGGTGACCAGGTAGACAGCGATCGAGGCGTATTCGCGCCGCTCGGGGGTGAGACTGTCGAAGTTTATCAGGGCGTCGGCAGGGAAAAGGAGCCCGGCGTCGGGCTCGAAGAGGTAACACTGTCCTTGCATGTGCCCCCCGTGTCCCTCGAGCACCTCGAGGACAAGGTCACCGACTCTCAGACGATCAATGATTGCAAAACCGTGCCGAAAGCCGAGCGGTATTGTCGGGAAGGTCTCGACGTTCGTTGCCGGCGTGTAGGCCGAGAAGAGGTTTATCAGGGTCGTGTAAACCGCCTCGAGCACGGATCCCTCGGAGCGGGAGCCGTAAGCCCGCGAGAGATCCCGACCGATCTTGGCAGTGGCCGGGTGCATCAAGGAGGGCGCACTGAATAGGCCGGAACCCCCGGAATGATCGGCGTCTGCGTGAGAGACCACGACCCGGGAGAGGCGTGAGAGGCTGGTGATCCCGCATGCTTCGAACATTCGTAGACACTCGTCGTGGAAGCAGCCGAACCCAGTATCGAGCATCACCAGGTCGTCACCGGCATCGAGGAGATAGGTGTTGCCGCCGGCCGGGAGCTGGAAACTCCAGAGACGGACCCTCGGTGAGATCTGGAACTCCTGGATATCGGCGAAGAATCCGGGACCCTTCGTCTCTCGCAGTCTGCGACCGGCGACGAGACAGGTCTCGAAGGTCTCTGCAGGGTCCCTTCCATGGTGGTGCAGTTCCTGGACCACGTGGTTCATGTCCTGAAGGAGGCAGAGCAGGAAGCGGTCGTCGGCATCTCCGATCAGTTCCCGGATCTGTTCGGCCAGCCGGACGTAGTATACCGTGTCGTCGAGGCGCCGTGTCGTCGGGTCATATTCCACCACCTTGAGACGATACCGCGCCTTCAGGCGGTCGAGCAGCGTTTCGATGGCAGTGGACTCGGATAGGTTCAGGGTGAGCTCGACCCGTTCGGGGTGGACGCCGTGGTCGTCGAAATCGATCCCGACGATATTCGCGCGAGCGTTGGTGATCTCCTGGAGGAACTCGAAGAGGCCTCCGGGGCGGTGAGGAAGCCATACAGAGAGTGTCAGAAGCCGGAGCGTGGGCAGGCTGGTCTGGAGATATCCTATCCTTTTAAGCTCCCCGATGACGGAGGCGTACCCGTCATACGGCCCTGTCACCTCGAAGAAAACGGTGTTCCGGTCGATCCGGTGGTCGTACTGGATCCGATTGATATTGACCTCGTTGGCCCCGAGGAGCTCGGCGACCCGATGCAGGGCTCCGGGTTCGTCGGGGACGCGGGCGATGAACGAGTACCGTGCGGTCAAGTCAATCGGCTAGAGTTTGATCGTGATCCGATAAATAATAAAGGATTTTTTCGGTGATACCACAGTATCCCCGTCCATCGTGAGAAGGGACCCGATGAGGGGGAGTTCCTGGCGACCAGGCCGGTACCCGGCCCGGCTGGAGGAGAGCCTCGGCACCTCTCGACGCGAGAAGGGCCTGCCCGGACGACGAGGATCCGAAACCCGTCAGGGCAGTGCCGGAGAGAAGTCCTTCGCCAGCCTATCGTATGCCTTATCCAGTTACGTATCGCGATGAAATACCCCACCCGAAATTTTGTGAATGATCAAAAAGAAGAATCGGGGAGAAGATAGATGAACGTCGCCTCTGCCGCAAGGATCAGGAGGCCGTCGGGAGGGGTGGAGACTCCCAGCGCATCTCGAAACCGTTCGATCCGACGTAGGTGATGCTGACCTGGCCATCTTGTTCCAAGACCACGTGGAAATGCCCCTCGGTTCGCGTGCGCCGCCTCTGCCCGTTGACATCATGCTCCATGTCCAGAGAGAACCGTCCGATCCTGATCTCCTTCTCCTGTATCCGGGCCAGTTCGAGGACGACTGTCCGGAGATCGTGGACGATCACGCCGTACGCAAGCAGCAGATTCCGCTGCTGAGCCTGCATCTCCGCCTCGCAACCGATGGACGGCAACAGCGCCATCGAGACCATCTGGGACCTGAGCACGACATCCGCAGTCCTGGCTATCGAGCCCGCCTCCCTGATCGGATTCCTCATCGTCAGCATTCTTCCCCTCCAGAACGACAGATTCATACTGTCGTACAGCGATTACTCGATCAGCATCCGCATGACCGGGCGAAGTGATCTTCACCGCTCCGATGAATCGTCGCTTCGCATATTGTCATGGACATTTGATTGATATATTTATCACGACCTTTCGAATTATCCGTTGTTTTTCGAATTAACCATGAAAATTCCAATTCGTCCCTCATTTTAAGATTCGTCTGATCGATTCGGATTCATCGAGGTGATTAATCTTAAATAGAGAAATATAGATTGCCGAGAAGCAATCACATTCACCTCATGGTTTCGTACGTCGATTTCAACCCTTTTTCCGGTAGCGGGCAATCGTCGTTCTCTCTCCCAGGATTCGGCCGGGCCATCGAATCGATCTTCGACTTCCTGATCTTCTCTTCTCTTTTCGTCGGCATCGCCGGAATGGGCATGATCTACACCTCGTGCCTCCTACAGGGCATCGAGCCCATTCCTGCGATACTTGGTATCATGCTCCTGGTACCGTTCTCGGTCTACAATATGAACCGCAAGACCGACGAGGAAGAGGACAGCGTTAATCGCCAGGACCGGTTTGCGTTCACCAAGCGTTTTGAAAAACCCCTGCTAATCGGGGCCCTCGCTGCGTACGCGATCGCTGTTCTGGTCGCATTCCCCTACGGCCCTGCCGCGATTCTAATCACGCTCGTACCTCTCCTGGCCGGCGTCCTCTACAGCATGCCGGTTCTTCCGTCAGGATTCGGATACCGGCGCCTCAAGGAGATCCCGGTGATGAAGAACCTGGTGGTGGGCGGATCGTGGTCCGCCATCCTCGTGATCCTTCCCTGTCTGACAGCAGGCCGACCGATCACAGGAGAGACCGTTCTCTGCCTTCTCTTCTTCTTCACCTACGCGTTCATCGCCTCCGCGCTGCCCGACATGCGGGACAGGGAAGGGGACGAACGGGCAGGCGTGAGAACTATTCCGGTCCTGATCGGGGTCGACAGGACGAAGAGAGTGCTGGGGGCCATGAACTGGACGACTGCACTCATGGTGGTCGCCTCCGGACTCTGCGCGATCATCACGCCCCTGATCGCCGTCCTGTACGCGGGAGCACATGTCTACACCCAGTGCTGTATCACCTCGTTCGGTCGGATAGGTAAGAAGGATCTCATCTGCGACCTCCTTTCCGACGGACAGTTCCTGATCATAGGCGCAGCCTTGTTCCTGGTTCAGGCACTATTCCCGCTCTGCCTGTAGAGAGGGCGATGAAGGTTCATCGGATCGATGAACTTTCATTCCTCCGATGAAAAAAAGCAAAAGACTGATATCGTGAAGACACCCAAGAATCATTAGCAGAAAAATCGGCAGGGGGCCCGATGAACAAACTGGAAGTCTTCGAACAGCACAACAAGGTGATCCAGTCGATCTACGGGTCGAGGCTGTTGGTGCAGATCCTGCTCTCGGTCGAGGAGGGGGGGACACCGCTCTCGAAGCTCCGCGAGATCACCGGGAGCACCTCACAGGCTCTTATTCCGAAGATCCGGAAGCTCGAGAACCTTGCCCTTGTCGAATCAAGGGGCGCCGGATACGGGCCGACCATCTTCGGGAGCCTCGTCGCGAGGAAGATCGGAGATTTCTCGCTGACGATGGGCACGCTCTCGACCCACCTCAAGTTCTGGGGAGATCACGACATCTCCACGATCCCCGAGCCGTTCCTCGATCGCATCGGGAGTCTCTTGAACGCCGAGATCGTGTACGATACCGGCACCGATATCATGCATGTGTATCACTCCTATCTTCAGCTGATCAGCGAGGCTGAGGAGATACTCGGCGTGTCGGCGGTCATGAGCCCCGGGCTCGCCCAGGGCCTCGGCGAGCGGGTGATCAGCGGGATCCCCGTGGAACTGCTCGTCAACTCGTCGACCCTCTCTCTCCTCGAGAAGGAACCGTACAGCACCCAGATGAATGCCCTGGCCAGTTACGACAACTTCCGCGTGTGGTTGACCGATCGCCCGATCGGATTCGGTCTGACCGTGACCGACTCCTGCATATCGCTCGGTTTCTACAAGCGGGATGCCCCGATCTACGATAGCTCCACCGATCTCTTCTCGCGAGACGCGTCCGCCCTCGCCTGGGGGAGGGAGCTCTTCGATTACCTGCGCTCCGAGTCCGTCCAGTTCACCGGCACCTGAGCGTGTTCCTGACCGGACCATCCGGTGCGCCGTGCGAGCGGAGTCGTGCGATTACCCCCGTTCGTACAGCGCTCCGAAGGACGACCAGTCCGGGCAGGATGAGGGATATTGATCCACCGGATAGCGGCGACCGGGACTCTTCCTCCAGGATCGCTCTCGCCCGCCCATAGGAAGTAACGATTTCCCGGTAGTCCACATACCTTCAGTATCTCCGCGGATCGACCCGGTGGATCGGAGCAACGAGAGCTCGGTGGAAAAAATCTCCCGCGTCCCTGGATCTCCGCTTCGACCCCCGGTGTTCTCGCTCCCTGGAGCCGGTCGTATACCTAATTATCTGATAGCCCTTCGTGGAACGCGGTATCGATGATAAGCTTCGGATATTTCCGAGAGGCATCGTTTCCTCCTGGTCTCCCCTTTCATCGCGGTGAACGTCGCAGTCCTGGACCCTCGGTCCGCTGACGGCAGTATCCCCCGGCAGGACCTCCCCTCCGTGCCGGCTGAACTTCGGGGCGTTCTTTCGGACGACCCGTGTCGTCTACACCCGTCCCATCCGATTTGACGCCTCCAGGATTGCCCTGATTACAGCTGCCCGGATCCCCCGGTCCCCCACGAGATGACCGATGGAACGCCCGGTAGTCCCGGTATTCGAGCGCCGAATGCCCCGGACCAGGTCGCGCTATTCTCGCCGTCCGGTCATGATCCCGGGGACCCCACACGAGCCTGTTTCCTCCGCCCCTGCCGCCGCGGGGTGCGGTACGGGCCACTCCGGGGAGTGTACACGATCGTGAAGTCCGAAGAACCGGGATAGAGGCAGGGCAACAACCGCTCGGTCGGGCATAGAATGGCAGTCAACCTCGCGGTCGAGTTCCGGCATGATTCGGGGGGCCCGAATGCGAACCGGGCGGTTCGTCCTTCCCGGTTAACACGCCCCGGAGCAACGAATCGATGGGTGCACTCACCAGAACTAACTCGATCCACGCATTCTGTATGGAGACCCGAGGTCTCAGATCTGTATTCATGGAACTGCGGTTAGTAGAGATTAAAATACTCCAGAGGATCCCAGCGGTTCATGCGTGCCAGAATGAAACAACCTGCAACATGGGATGAGCTTGACGATCGCATGCATTCTTCTCAGGCGTCGAAGCGATAGTCGTCGATACGTGTAAACGGAATCGTCACCTCGATCGAGCTTTCGTCGATGCGCGGATGGAGACGGGGCTTAAAAAATGATCCTATCGTTCCCCTCATTGAGGCGAGCGCGGGAGCCTCGCTCCTCGGGTTAATGCCGGCGTGCCATCCCGCGGAGAGACGGCCAGGAGCGTGACCGTAGCCCCCCGCGCGTGAATGCCATAGACGAAAAGGGGCATCGGATTCGAGGGGAGATACCAGGATATCCTGCCGAATCATCCATCTCCGCTCGGGTGCGGTGTTCCCGGCACGGCTTCAAGGGCCTTATTTGGACGCGAGGTGCCCCCGGGATCTGTGAGGAGGAGAATGAGGGGTCGTAACGAACGATCGAATCGAGGAGATGGTCCGGCGCGCATCCGGGAAACAGGAGGGGATACGAGAGGGAAAAATGAGATGACCTATGCGATGAGCCCGGCAAGCACGTAGTAATTACTCACGGCGTCAGCACCGAATGCGTCCGAAGACTGGAGCCCCGCAAAGAGATTCATCGCCTGGATCGCCTCGTTTTTAAAGCCTGTCTCGTCACCCATTGACCGGGCAAGGTATGCAAGCGACACCCGGTGCCACCCGGTGGCGTACGTCGAGAACTCGCCCATGTAACTGGCCTTCTTATTGAGCACCGGGACGATCCCGGCAGTGTACGCCGTGCCGTCTCCGAACTCGGTGCCGGCGAACGAGGCCGATTGGAGCGTGGTCGTCGCCCTGTTGAAGAGAACCTGCGAGTTACTGAAGATGATCGAGGAAGCCTCGAGCGATCCCACGGCCTTTCGGTAGTCCCCGTCGTTCATCTGCACACGGCCCATGCTGTAGACGTTCGCGCCATCGTACATCGTGACCGCGGCATCGGCGAGATCGATATATGCGGTCGATATCGTTCTTATCAGGGCTAGGTTAGCCGTATTCGGCGGATCGTTCACCGCCCCGGCCCAGTTCAGGGCATTCGTGTACTCGATTCGTGCCTGCTCCAGGTCCTTTCGAATCAGCACCGGGTCGCTCGCACCCCAGGCGCGGCTCCATGCGACAGAACCGGCATCGTAGAACTCCCTGGCCTGAGCATAGGTCGCGCCGCTGGGCGGGATGACAGCGATGGTCGAGATGATCGATGGCTCCGCCGGTGTGGTCGTCACAGGGACGGTCGTCGCCGTGCTGGTCGGCGGTGTATCTCCGAGATACCTGGAAAGGGCACTGTACCAGTTCTTGGCGATCTTCTTCTCACCGCTCTCGTTCGGATGGACGAAATCGGGGGCCTGGTTGTCCTCCTTCCCGTTGTAGCCGTAGTAGTGGTCGACCACGATCACCGGCGACCCCGCTCTCGAGGTCCGGTCCGCGATCCGCAGGATCTCCTGGTTCAGGTCGATCAGGGACTGCCGGTAGTAACTGGTCGGGGGGAGAGTCCCGATGAAGACGGTCACCGCCGGGTTCTTCTGCCGGAGCACCGTGATTATCTTTTCGATGTTGGTGGATGACTCGTTGGTGGGTACGCCGCGCAGCACGTCGTTCATACCGATCAGGAGCAGCACCACGTCGTAGTCGTAGCCCCTGATCCACGTTGCGAGAGAGCCCGGTTCCCAGCGGTCGTCCTCGACGCCGTGCAGGATCTCGTCGCTGGAGTATCCACCGTGTCCCTCGTTGTCCTGGTCGAAACTGAATCTCGTAAAGTTCGGCATTCTCCAAGAGCCGACGAAGTCGACATCGTACCCGTTCTCGGCCAGGTCGTTCCAGAGCCAGTAGCGGTAAGTCGGATGCTTGGCTTCCTCGGCAGTCGAGACCCCTCCCTTCGTGATGGAGTCCCCGAGAGGCATGACCTTGACGGTTCCTGAAACGGCCATCACTCCAAGGGCAGAGAAGGTCAGGAGTACGATGCAGCACAGGATTCCCAGATGCTCTTTTCTCATACAACTCCCCGCAGGATCATGAAGATCAGTGGTATGTACAGATTTTGTGTGGGCAGTTTTAAGCATACCGGACAGGGGCAACGACAGGCCGACGCATTATCGTCTATCTCAGTGACAGGAATGCTAACGCCGGTCCATTTCACACCCGCCTGATCGTTTTAACATACAGACGGCGACGTCCTATTTCCTGGTCCCGGTCGATCGTCACAGACCCGTGATACGGACCCGGTCTGGTTGAGAGAGGATAGGTGTCGTATCCGGCCTGCCCCCCGCCCGGGAAGGATAGAAATCGGGCTGCGGGGCGACCGGCTCCAGGATCGCCCTGCCGATTCGATCAACCCCCGGAGGGTTCCGACGACAACCGGACAGAAAGCGCGCGGGGAGGGGGTTTGCAGGTGAACGGGCAGATTCCCGTGCCTCAGACCCGTTTGTTAATATGCCCGGTCCTTCATTCGAAGGCAACCACCCTCTCGCGATTCCCGGACATCGTCAACGCTGATGCTTCCCTGTTCCTCCGGACGAACCTGCGCCGGGATCGTCACGAGGCATAGTCAATGGGGCAAATGCGACCCGAGCCCGGCGGGGTTCGACCATCTTCGGCCACTGCCGGCATCCCGGTGTGGATCGAAGGGTCAATATCGACGTTATCTTCCGAACCAAATCGATAGGAGGTGCCTTTCTGCGCACTCGATCAGGATCCTGGCCCCCACCGCCGCGTTTTCCGTCGTTAAACTCGAGATGGCTGTCTATCTCCGCCCGCGAAACAGGAGAGGGGCTCGTCCGTTCCCCGCACCGGCGGCATGGACCCAGACGAAGTACAACCCGCTCGCGAATTCTCAGGCCCCTGAGCCCGTTACGCCAGGAGGCCTGTCGCCGATCCGCGGAAGGGTGCCTGAATCCAGAAGGGGGATACCTGCAGTCTTCGCTGGCTCCGGAAAGCGGCGGCGGGTGAGAACGGGTCCCCTCAGCCGTCCCCCGGAACGTTGTATGCCCTTCAGACGGGGAATCGCCCCCGGGGACAGCGGGCCTCCGGTGGAAAGATGTGGCGTCCTGCCGGAATATATTACGGGTTCGGGATCGGATCCTGACGGCGGTTCACGTCGGTCTGATAGCCAGGTCTCCGTGACCCGCGCGGTTCGTTTTTTTCGACTCGAATTCTCTCTCGGAGGTAATTGCTCCGGCAGGGTGACCGCGCCCTCTATCCGCCGCGCGCTCCACACCCAGGCACGATACGTCAGTTTGAATGGCATTGCGCTCCATTCATGTATGGATGCCGAACCTGAACGTGGCGGTCCTGGCGCCCGCCGGGTACTTTAAAGACCTGGGAAAGGCCGGGACCACGAGCGACATCACGCTCTACAACCTCAAGAAGGGCGAGGTGACGGTCACGTTCCTCGAACCGACACGATATCCCGAACGCCTCGCCTCGCTCTTCTACGCCGCCTCGCTGGCCGACGCTGCTGTGCTGGTTGTGGATGCGATCACAGCGCAATTCGGCGAGCAGGTCCTGATGCTCGACTGCCTCGGCGTCCATGAGGGCTATCTCGTCCTGAGGAATTACATCTCGCCGGACGAGCTCGCGCCCCTGATCCGGGGCACGGTGGTGGACGAATTCGCTCTGAAGGACGACGAACCTGTCGCGATCCGCGAGGAGCTCCTCGCCAGGTCCGCGGCCCGTGATCCCGGGATCTGCGCTTCTCCGGGCTCGGTTCCGGTCGACCACGCTTTTCCGGTGAAAGGTATCGGGACGGTGGTCCTCGGGGACGTGCTCCGGGGATCGGTCTCCCGTCACGACACCCTCCGGCTCCTGCCGGGGGGACGCCAGGTGCAACTCCGGTCGATCAAGCGGCACGACGACGATGCAGAAGCCGCATTCGCCGGAGATCGGGTCGGTCTCGCGCTGAAGGGGATCGATGCGGGCGAGCTCGTGCGCGGAGACGTACTCACGACCGAGACCGATCTCGTCGCGTCCGCTCACCTCTCGGGCAAGGCTTCCCTCGTCGCCTACTGGCCGGCACCCCTGAAAGAGGGAATGGTCCTGCATGTCGGGCACTGGATGCAGTTCCTGCCCGCCCGCGTCCTGAGCATCGGCGCCGAGGGGGACTGGCGCCATCCACAGGTCCGGCTTGAGCTCGAGCGCCCGCTCGTCTACCCCCCGGACGCGCGTGTACTTCTCTGCTGGCTCGACGGCGGTCGGCTCCGCGTCGTCGGCACGCTCGACCTCGATTGAGAGGCGTCAGAGGCCGTCAAGAAAGAGGTGGTGGAGCCGGAGGTCGGTCCCGAGCTCGGGGTGGAACGAGAGGGCGAGGTGCGGCTCCTTTCGGACGACGACGGTACCCGGTTCGAGCACCGCCAGTCCCCTCGCACCAGGTCCGATCCGGGATGCGACGGGGGGCCTGATGAAGACAGCGTGGAAAGGATGGGATAAACCGTTCACGGGAAGGTCGCACTCGAAGGACTCTCGCTGTCTCCCGAAGGCGTTCCGCTCGATGGTCATCTCGATCAGGCCGAGCGGGTCGACGCGGGGGTCGTGCACCTCGCTGGCCGCCAGCACCATCCCGGCACAGGTCGCGAAGATGCCCCCCCCGAACTCGAGGAGCGGGCGACGCATCCGGTTCTTATCGATGAGGCGGGAGATGGCGGTCGATTCGCCTCCGGGGACGGCAAGACCTTCGAGCCCGGCCAGGTCTTCGGCTCGTCGCACCGCGACGACCGGGGCGTGGTGCTCCGAGCGGGCGTCGAGGGCCGCTTCGAAAGCGGTCACGTGCTCGGAGACGTCGCCCTGGAGCGCGAGGACCCCGATCCGGAGATCGCCATCACCGCCCACGGAAACGGAGCACCTCGCTCTCCGGGATAGCGTGGATGTCGAGGCCGCGCATCGCCTCTCCGAGCCCCTTCGAGATCTCCGCGATCCGGGCGGGATCGTCACGGTGGTCGACCGACTCGACGATCGCCCGAGCCATCCTCTCGGGATGCTCCGAGAGGAAGATGCCAGAGCCGACGAAGACGCCGTCGGCACCCAGGTGCATCATCAGGGCGGCGTCTGCCGGAGTCGCGATCCCGCCGGCCGAGAAGTTGACGACCGGGAGACGACCGAGTTCCGCGCACTCCTCGACCAGGTGCGCAGGTGCTTCGATGACCCGGGCGCGCTCGACCCGCTCCTGCCTGCTCATTCCCTGGAGCTGCCGGATCTCGCCCATGATCGCGCGCATGTGCCGGACGGCCTCGACAACGTTGCCGGTGCCCGCCTCCCCCTTCGTCCTGACCATCGCGGCGCCCTCGTCGATCCTGCGGAGCGCCTCTCCAAGGTTCCGCGCCCCGCAGACGAACGGAACCGTGAAAGCAGTCTTGTCGATGTGGTATTCCTCGTCGGCAGGAGTGAGCACCTCGGACTCGTCGATCATGTCCACCCCGAGGGACTCGAGGATCTGCGCCTCCACCGTGTGCCCGATCCTGACCTTGCCCATCACGGGGATCGAGACGGCCTCGATGATCTCCGCCACCTTGAGGGGGTCGGCCATCCTCGCGACTCCACCGGCCTTCCGTATCTCGGCGGGGACCCGTTCGAGGGCCATGACGGCCACCGCCCCGGCCTGTTCCGCGATCCGGGCCTGCTCGGCGTTGACCACGTCCATGATCACGCCCCCCTTCTGCATCGAGGCAAACCCGCGCTTGACGAGATCGGTCCCGAACCTCAACTCCTCGAGCTTCATGTGCGGTACATGTTGGCGAAGACCGCGCATAAGCATAGTGCACCGCAGGCGAGGAGCGCCGTCCCGATCGTGGCGGCGCGGACGGCCCGGATGATCGCCGCTCCTGCCTCTGCCAGCGGCCGCTCTGGCGACCCGATCGTATAGACCCCCGGTTTCTCGAAGGCGACGCCGACACCGCCGGCGATGAGGGACATCGGGATTCCCCCGTTGAACCCGGGCCTCTTTTTCCGGTCCCGCACCAGGCAGGCCCACGCCTCGGGGCCCCGCCCGGCAAGGGAGAAGTAAACGAGCAGCACCGCGCCCGTGATCCGCGCCGGGAGATAGGTCAGAAGGTCGTCGGCGCGCGCGGCCACGTGCCCGATCCGCTCCCGTTCGTCCCGGTACCCGAGCATCGCGTCCATCGTGTTCACCGCCCGGTAGCAGGCGGAGCCCCCGAGTCCGAACGCGGCATAGTAGATCAGCGGCGCGGTGATCGAGTCGACCAGGTTCTCAGCGACAGACTCGTAGGCTGCCGAGAGAACCTGCTCGGCGTTGAGGGGCTCGATCTCCCGGGAGACGAGCCGTCCGACAGCCACCTTCCCGGCGGAAAGATCCCGGGCAAGCCCGAGCTCGACCGCCGCCGCGTGCTCTTCGAGCGCGCGCCACGCGAGGCAGGACTTCAGGAGGAGAGGAGCCCCAACCAGCAGGACGAGCGGGGGCGCCGCGCGCTCGAAGACGAGAAAAGGGGCGGTGAAGAGCGCGGCAGTCCCGATGAACCCGGCGAGGCCGACGACCCGGTGCCATGCGGGGGGATACCGGGCGGGGTTGCCCCACCGGGCGATCAGGCGGCCCAGGAGTGCGACCGGGTGGAGGGGCGTCCGGGGGTCGCCGATCGCCCGGTCGACGACGAGAGCGAGGAGCAGGACCGAACAGGCTATTACTGCTGGATCAGCCATCCCACGACGATCCCGGCCAGAAGCAGGAGAAACGCGGCGAAGTTGACCACGTCGAGACGGGTCGCCCACCAGACGAGGTACAGCACGATACCGGCAGCGGCGAAGAGGAGCACGGCAGGCGGGGGAGTCGCCCTAGCCTGGGGGAGGACGGGATACCGGGGGCGAGGCGTGGGCTCCTCGGGGGGGGGCGGAGCCTCCCGTACGACCAGCACCTTCAGCGAGGCCCGAACCGTGCCGTACCCGGTGATCACGGCCAGGTCGAAGCTGCCGGGAAATGCGTCTTCCCGTATCGGGATGTCGAACGTCATCTCGTCGCGGACGTAGACGTTCTGGTGGTAGAAGTCGGAGACGGGCTCCGCGTTCGGCGAGGAGAGCGTGAGGTGGATGGGCGCGCCGTGGTTTATCAGTTTCAGCCGGAGGAGGGAACCCGCCTGGACCTCGACGGGGGCCGACGAGGTCTCGATGCTGTTGATCCCGGACCGGTTGAGGTGGATGTCAGTCATGTTCCCCTCAAAAAGCGCCCTCCCCGGGGGGCAGGAGGTTCGGAATCCCGTCCTCGATCGGGTAGTCGATCCCGCATGCTCTGCAGTGCAGCGTCCCCTCGAGGACCTCGACCTCGTCCTCGGTGATCACGGCGAGGTCGAGGTCCCCGTGACAGACCGGGCAGCAGAGGATCTCCTGCAGATCGCGCCTCATCCCGGGCCACCTCAATCCGCGAACTCGGCGCGAAGATCGATGATCTGCGAGAGCTCGGCACCGGTCGAGACCAGGGTGACGGGACGACCGATATCGTCCTCCGCGTTGCGGATGAATTGCTTTGCCTTCGGGGAGAGCCGTGACCACTCGGTCACCCCGAGGCAGGCTGGGTCCACCTTGTCGATCCCGGTGATCGCCGCCTGCGTGCACCCGTTGATCATCGCCGAGTACCGCGCCATCTCTCCGTCCCAGCCTCCGATCCGCCTCTCGCGGTGGGTGACCGTCCCGAACTCCTGGATCCCGAGTGCGGTTGACTTGTCGTGGCTCATCTCGGTCGAAAACGGTCCCTCCCCGACCCGGGTGGGAAATGCCTTGAAGACGACGACAACGTCGTCGACCGAGGTGGGACCCACGCCGACGTCCGACGCGATCTGCGATGCCGAGGTGTCCTTGCTCGTCACGAAGGGGTAGGTTCCGTAGTAGAGCGAGATCCCGAACCCCTGCGTGCCCTCGAGGATGACGGGTTCGCCGGCGTCAATCGCGGCGTTGACGGAGGCAGGAACGTCCAGGAGGTACGGAGCGAGTTCGGGCACGTCGCGAGCGAGACGACCGACCCGCATCACCCTGTCCGCGTTGGCCGGTCCGCACCCGGTTCCCGTCGAACCGATGGTATCGCGAAGGTGGTCGGACTTCTTGTCACGGGCGATGTGGTCCTCCTCGATGATTCCGCACCGGAAGTCGACGAAGCATCGCCCGTGAGCATCGAGCCGGTTGAGTTCGTCGATCAGGACTCGCGGGTCGACGAGGACACCGCTCCCGATGCAGAGACGGGCATCGGGATAGACGAAGCCGGACGGCACCATGCGCACCCCGTACTGCGTATCGCCGACCTGGACCGTATGTCCCGCGTTCGGGCCGACCCCACCCCGAGCGATGATGGTGGGGCAGTCCTGGTGAGCGATGTGCGCGACGATCTTACCCTTCCCTTCGTCCCCGAAGAAACCGCCAACGATGATCGTACAGGTCATGGTCCCATCGTACAGCATGGGACGGAGATGGTGATAAACGTTTATTCTGAAGAAAATGGAGAAAAAAGGAGGCCTCAGGCCGACGCCGTCTCCTCGGGGGAGGCGAAGCGGGCCTTCCTGGCCTCGCGGGCGCGGGCGAGCCGGACCTCGCGGCTCTCCGCTGCCGCCGGCGCCGCCTTCCTGATGTAGAGCTTTCCGTAGATCGGCTCGCCCTTACGCTTACGATGGCGCTCGCCGAGGTCGCCCACGTAGAGAGACATGAGCATATTCTTCCCGTCGACATCGACCTCCTCGTCCCGGACATACTTGAAGCCGGGCATCATGACGTCGACCGTGCCGAGCAGGATGATCGTGCCCTCGACCATCTGGCCGCCGAGGCGGGATTTCGCGTTCCCCTTGATCACGATCTTCCCGCCCTCGGCGTGGGTACCGACGTGGACATCCGCGTCCCCGTCGATCACGATCTCGCCGCCGTTCATGAAATAGCCGGTGTCCGAACGGACGTTGCCCTTGACGTGGATCTTGCCGCCCTGCATCCCACGCCAGTCGCCCCGATAGGCAGACCCGGTGTAGTTGCCGGCGTTGCCGTTGATCTCGAGCAGCCCTCCCTTCATGCCGATGCCGGCGAAGGAGTCGACGTTCCCCTTGGCGGTGAGCGTCCCGCCGGACATCCAGGCGCCGACGTACATGTCGGCGTCGCTCTCGATCACCATCTCGCCGCCCGACATCTTCATGCCGAGATACTTGACGCGAGAGAGGTCTCCCGTCACCACGACCTTCGTCTCTTCCGCAGTGGCGCCTGGTGCGCCGGCGAGATCGAAGAACTCGCCGAGCGTGAACTCCTCGTTACCCATGTGAACCGGCAGGGCGCGGATCTGGTCCGCGGTCTTACCCGCCAGCCCGTCCGGAGAGATGATCTCCGCCTCCAGGTAGAGGGTGGGAGCCTTTTTTATTGTTAATGTAACCGTCTCCATCCTGGTGCCTCACTGGGTCGCATCGACCTGGATCGCGTACGGGTTCGGGATGTAGTGATGACCCTGGACCTCGTAGTTGTTCAGGGTGACGCTGTAGTACTTGAGGAACTTCTCCTCGACGTCCCGCATCACCTGGGGGTTCTCGTTCACCTTCGCGTCAACCCAGAGCGTGCGCTTGTTGCCGTTGTTGATGACAACCCCGTTCTCGACGACGGGGAGGCCCGTCTTGATGACGAGCGCAGCGGCTGAGAAGGCTTCCTCGAGCTGGTCGGGCGTGAATGGACTCTCCGGGTTGATGTCGTACACCGCGATGTCTGCCTCCATCCCGGGGGCGAGTCCGCCGTAGACATCCTTGAGGCCGAGCGCCTTCGCAGGCCCTGCCCGGGTCATCTGCGCGAGCTCGTAGAAGGTGATCTCGCGGTCGATCCCGTGGAGGAGGGTGGCGCCGATCACCTTCTCGGCGTGCTTGAAGGTGTTGAGCCGCTCCTCGCGAGCTTCCTTCGACATCAGCCACTTGATGATCCGCGGATAGCGCGTGAATGGCCCCGCGTTCGGGTGGTCGGTCGTGATGAAGCAGCGCATCGGGTCCTTCGCGAGCAGCCCGAGCTCGAGCCCGATCGCCCACTGGATGGCACAGACCTTGATATCGGGACTGTAGACGTACGGAACGATTCCCGCAGCCGTCTCGAGCTCGACGTCGACGTTCGCCCACTTCAGGTGGTTCAGCTCGGTCAGGTGGTGCTCGAACGGGCCGTCAGCCGTCATGGTCGTGGTCTCGTCGAGCGTGACGTTGCCGGTGTCGATCGTGAGGTTCGGGTGGGTGTTCACGTAGTCGATGATCTCGTCGGATTTCGACTCGAAGTTGCCCCAGGTGTCACCGCCGTAGGAGTGGAACTGGACGTGCGTGTGGTGCATCGTCTGTTCGCGCCCGAAGCGGTTGTTCGCCTTGAATCCCTCTGCCAGCCGGAACGTGTCGAGCGTGGTAGTGTAATTGCCGGGGTTACCGAGGTTGTTGGCGTGGATATGCATCGAGTGCGGTAACCCGAGGTACTCGTTCGCCTCGATCAGGCCCCGGACGATCTGCGCGGGCGTGATGTCGAAGTAGGGGACCGGGTCGTTGACCGTGAGGCAGTTGAGCCCCCAGCCCCAGGCCTCCGTGCCTCCCGGGTTCACGACCTTGACGCCGTAGCCCTTCGATGCCCTGAGAAGCCAGGAGATGTACGCCGCCGTGTTCTCGAGTTCTCTGTTCTTGAGGTACTCGAGCACGAACCAGTTGTTGCCGAAGACCGGGAGGGCACCCTCGTCGATGATGGGCGTGTCCCGGATCTCTTCGTGGACATGGCGCGCGTAGAGAGGGGGCATCGCAGCTTCGATGGCCGTCGTGTACCCCATCTTCGCATAGTTGTAGCCGGTCTTGAAGGTGGTCGGTATCGAGAAGCCGCCGGTCGTCCGCATCCCGCCGACCCCGGACGCCGCGTTGAAGAGCTTGTCCTCGGGCCGGTAGTTCCGCCCCTCGTTCACCTTCGGGCCGGCGATATGCGCGTGGATCTCCACCGCGCCAGCCATGACCGTCTTCCCGGCGGCATCGAAGACCTTCGCAGACGGTGAGACCGATTCGACGATCTTGCCGTCCTTGACCGCGATGTCTTTCCTGTCCCCGTTGACCCCGCTCACGGGATCGAAGACGAAGCCATTCCTGATCAGGTATTCCGCCATGACTCAGGCCCCCACAGCCTCTGCCGACGCACGGACGCCGGCGGGTGCCTGCGCCTTGAGCTCGGCGATACGGTCGCGGACGCGCGTGAGGAACTCGAGGTCCGTCAGCATGCCCTCGGGGGGCTCCACGACCTTCCGGGCATCGATCGGGACGTTGTCCATCCGGTAGCAGCAGCCCCCCGTCTCGATCGCGTTGACCGCTACGGGGACATGAAGCTTCGAGATCTCGGTTGTGGGATTGATGTCGGGGACCACGGCGACCGACGGGATCTTCGCGATCTCCCGTACCGACGAGATCGGGAAATGCGAGCCGGGATCGGAGGCGAACACCATGATTGCATCCACCTCGCGGCGCCGGAGCAGGTCGTTCGACGTGGTCTCACCCGGGTTGTACCGGGCAAACCCTCGCGAGAGGTCGGTCGCGAACGGGAAACCCCACTGCCATCCCATGACCTGACCGGAGCCGGTGACGTTGTAGTGACCGCGCATGGCGATGATGGCGAACTTGGTGTACTCGTTCATGTCCTTCGTCACCATGATCGCGTTGTCGATGTTGTGGTTCTTGCCGAGCGACTGGGTCACGCCCATGCCGAAGAAGATGACGCCGAAGCGACCGTTCTTCATCACCTCGACCGCCTCGTAGATCTTCTCCCTGGGAATCCCAGCGACCTTCTCGGGGAGCTCCTCGCCGCGGATGGCGACCCGGAAGGCCGAGAGGAGCTCGTAGTCACGGCCCTGTTCGAGCTGGAGAGGTACGTCCGCCAGCTTCATGGTGTCCGTGTTGCGCGGGTCGACCACGATCATCTTCCGTCCCTTGTGACCCTTCCCCGTGAAGAACCCGCGGGGGAAGATCGAGTACTTCGAGAGGTGACGCGGATGCGCGTGTGCGGGGTTGCACCCCCAGAAGAGGACCACGTCGGCGCGGTTCTTGATCTCGCCGAGCGTACAGCTCGGGATGCCCACGTCCTGAATCGCGATCAGGGACGGCCCATGGCAGACCGTCGCGGTATTGTCCACGATACCGCCCGTCGCCTCGGCGATCTCGTGTCCAACCGACTGGGCCTCGCAGTTGGTGTTGGACCAGCCGTACATCAGGGGTTTCTTCGAATTCACGAACATATGAGCCGTGTACTCGATCGCCTCGTCGTACGACACCTCCTTGTATGACCCGTCTTCCTGCCGCATCCGCGGGCGCGTCACGCGATCCTTCGCAGCCGTGTGGAGGAACTTTGCCGCTCCGATCGCACAGGCATTGAAGACCTCGAGGACCTTCGTCCCGTCATCCGAGACCTGGACCTCGATGTCGTCGCAGAGCGACCCGCAGAACGGGCAGGTTACATCGGTTACTGTTTTCGCCATTATTTACTCCTTGACGAGCATCTGCACGAGTTCGATGGAACTCAGCACAGGTTCGTTCGCAGCAGGACTAACTTGTATCGGCGTCCCCTTAAAGGTTGGCATGCCAACACCGTAGGTGTTTGGGTTGACCACCGCGTTCGCCCAGACGCCCATCGGTATGAAGGCGAGACCGGGGTGGGGTCCCTGGGTCGCCTCCACCGCCTTGACCACGACCGATCCGTAATCGGACGTGACCCGGACGTGCGTGTTCCGGTAGATGCCGAGCCGCTTCAAGTCCTCGGGGTCCATCTCGATGATCCCGCATGCCTCGGTGTAGGGCTGCTTCGACTTGCCTCCCTCCATCGCGACGCCCTGCTGGATGGTGCGGCCCGAGATGAGGTTGAGTGAGATGGATTCAGCCACCGCTCAACACCGCCTATACCAGTTCCTTGAGCTCGCCGTACTTCCTGTTGAAGGGCGACGGGCCGAGTTCATGGGTCACGTTGACCACGTCCTCGACGACCTTGGCCCACTTCGCGCCCTCAGACGCGGAGACGAAGGTCATGCGCAGGCGCCGGTCATCGAGCCCGATGTTCTTGAGCAGGCTCTTGACCAGGAACATCCTCTTTGCGGCCTTGTAGTTGCCCTCGAGGTAGTGGCAGTCGCCGAAGTGGCACCCCGAGACGAGGACCGCGTCCGCGCCGTCGGTGAACGCCTTCATGATGAAGAGCGGATCGAGACGGCCGGTGCACATCACGCGGACGATACGGATGTCGGGCGGGTACTGCATGCGGGCCCCTCCCGCGAGATCGGCCCCGGCGTAGCTGCACCAGTTGCAGACGAGGCCGAGAATCTTCGGCTTCCAGCCCTCGGGGTTCTCCGCCATCACTGCTCACCTCCCAGGAGGAAGGCATCGATCTGCGCAACGATCTGCGGGGTGGCGAAGTGGTTCATCCAGATCGCGCCGCCGGGGCAGAAGCCGCCGCATGTCCCGCAGCCCTTGCACTTCGCCTCGGTGACCTGCATCACCGTCCGGCCGTCCTTCTCGACGAGCGAGAGGGCCTGGTAAGGGCAGAGGTTCACGCACATCCCGCACCCGGCGCACTTCTCCTCGATGCACATCGCGTAGTAGGGCTCGAGCTCGACCTCGCCCTTGTGTATCGGGATCGAGGCGGCTGAAGCAGCCCCCTCGGCCTGGGCGACCGAGTCCGGAATGTCCTTCGGGCCCTGACAGGCCCCGGCGAGGAAGACTCCGGCGGTCGTGGTGCCGCACGGGTTCAGCTTCGGGTGGGCCTCGAGGAGCCAGCCGTCCTGGGAACACGAGACGCCGAAGAGCTTGCGCGTCTTGTTGGTCAGCTCCGTCGGCTGGACGGCGGCGGCGAGCACGACCATGTCGAGCTCGATCTCCATCGGGCGGCCCAGGAGCGTGTCCTCGACGTAGACCGTGACGTTCTTGGTGACCGGGTCCTCCTGGATGTTCGAGACACGGCCGCGAATGAACTTCGCCCCCTCGTCCTGGATCCGGTAGTAGAACTCCTCGTACATCTTGCCGAAGGACCGGATGTCCATGTAGAAGATGTAGGGCACGGCGCCGGGGATCTTCTCGATGATCTGGTGGGCGTGCTTGAGCGAGTACATGCAGCAGAACCGGCTGCAGTACGGCTTGCCGATCCCCGTGTTGTCACGCGAGCCGGCGCATAGCACGAACCCGATCCGCATTGGGGTCTCGCCGTCGGACGGGCGGACCAGGTGGCCGCCAGTCGGGCCGGAGGCGCAGATCAGCCGCTCGAACTCGAGGGAGGTGATCACGTTGTCGTAGCGCTTGTAGCCCCATTCCTCCTTGTTCTCGATCGGGAAGACCTCGTAGCCGGTGGCCAGGATGACGGTGCCGACCTTGACCTGGACGAGCTCGTCCTGCATCTCCAGGTCGATCGCCTTCTTCTCGCCGCAGGCCTCGACGCAGAGACCGCACTTCACGCAGGAGTCCCAGTCGATGGTGTAGAGCAGCGGGACGACCTGCGGGTGGTAGATGTAGATGGCCTTGCGCGGGGCCATGTTCATCTCGAACTCGTTCGGCTTCGTCACCGGGCAGACCGGTCCGCAGTCGCCGCAGCCCGTGCAGCCACCGCCGACGATCCCCTTTGCCTCGGCCTCCTCGGGCGAGAGGACGCCCGTCGCCTTGCGCCGGATTGTGACGTCGAAGTTACCTATGTAACCCTCGACATCCTCGACCTCGGAGTTGACCATCAACACGATATTCTCGGCGCGCCCGACGTCGACCATCTTCGGCGTCAGGATGCACTGCGAGCAGTCCAGGGTCGGGAAGGTCTTGTCGAGCTGCGACATGCGCCCGCCGATCGACGGCTCCTTCTCGATCAGGTAGGTCTTGATCCCGGCATTCGCCAGGTCCAGGGCCGCCTGCATGCCCGCGACGCCCGCACCGACGACCATCGCCGCCCTCTCGACCGGCACGGATTTCGGATAGAGATCCTCCAGGAGCGCGGCTTTCGCGACGGCAATCCGGACCGCGTCCTTCGCCTTCTCGGTCGCGCCCTCGCGGTCGTGCATATGGACCCAGGAGTTCTGCTCGCGGATGTTCGCCATCTCGAAGCGGAACGGATTCAGGCCTCCGTCCTTGGAAGCCGCCCGGAAGGTCGGCTCGTGCAGGCGCGGCGTGCATGCGGCGACCACGACGCCGGTCAGCTTGTTCGCATCGATCTGTTCCCGGATATTGACCTGCCCGGGCATCGAGCACTGGTACTTGTAGTCGTCCACGTACGCGACGTTCGGCAGGGTCTTCGCATACTCCTTCACTGCGTCGATATCGATCGATCCGGCGATGTTGGTGCCGCAGTGACAGATAAAGACCCCGATCCGCGGCGTCTCGGGCTTCTTGGACGTTGTCGGTGAAACAGCTTCTGCCATATTTCTTTCTCCCTCAGAGCACCTTCTTCAGGAACGGCTCGGTGCTGATCGCGTGCAGGTCGAGCCCGAGTTCGGACGGGCTCATGCCCTGGGCGAGCCCGAGCAGCTCGTTGTAGTGGAAGACCGGCATGTCGTACTTGATGCCGAACTTCTCCTCAATCTCGATCTGGCCGCGGTCGAACTGGAGCTGGCAGAACGGGCAGACCTCGGTGACCGCGTCTGCGCCCACCTCGATCATGTTCTGGAGCTTCTCGTTCGTGATGTCGAGCGAGTGCGGAAGGTCGTATCCACGCACGCCGCCGCCCGCGCCGCAGCACTGCATCTTGTTCCGGTACTCGACCGCCTCTGCACCGAGGGCCTCGACGAGCTCCTCGATCCATCGCGGGGCCTCGGTCGAGCCCATGTGGCGCTCTTTCTTCGGCTTCATCAGGTGGCAGCCGTAGTGGACCGCTATCTTGGTTCCCGTCAGGGGGACCTTGACCGATTCGCGGATCTTTTCAACGCCAACGATATTCTCGTCGTAAAGAAGCTCGGCGAGGTGCCAGACGTCGATCGACCCCTTGAACTCCATGTCGATCTCCTTGAGGACCTCGTTCACGCCGTCACGGAGCTCGTCGTTGTGCTTGAGCTTGTGGTTGACCTCGTAGATCGACTTGTAGCAGCCGTTACAGATCAGGGCGATGTCACGCTCCATCTGCTCGGCGAGGACGAGGTTCCGCGCGGCCATCGCGTACCAGATATTAAGGTCGATCGAGCCGAACGCTCCCGGAGCGGGGCAGCAGCTCGCCCCGTTGAGCGGGAGGAGCTCGATCCCGAGCCGCCGGCTCGTGATGATCGAGGCCGACTCGGCACCGGGGTACCGGTTCGGGGCGATGCACCCGAGGAAAAAGGCATATTCTCGCATTTCTGTCATCCCTCCCTTTCCTTGATAATCCGGTCGGCTCTCTCCTTCAGTCCGTAGTGGTCCAGGATCTTCTGGATTCCTTTGATGTACTCGGGGTACATGCTAGTTGTCGGCGGATCGCGCGTCATGCCGAGCTTCTCGCGGGCCGCGCGGTTCACGTCGTTGTTCGGGACGCCGTGACCGGACGAGTAGATCGCCTGGACGGTCTTGAGGAAGTTGACCGGAACGATGTCCCTGCGCGCGGCGAGGTTGCGCATCGCCATGATGACGTCCGTCGGCGCGAGATCACGGGGACAGCGGTCCGTGCAGGAGTAGCAGGTCGTGCAGAACCAGAGGTCGGGGTCCGTCAGCGCCTCATCCTCGAGCCCGAGGACGGCACGGCGCATGAACTCGCGGATACGGTAGCTCGAGCGCGGGGCAGACGGGCATCCGGCCGTGCAGGTCCCGCACTGGAAGCACATGTGGGCCATCGTGCCCGCGATCTTCTCGATCTCCTTCGTGAATTCGGGGTTCGACTGGTCGCGGTGGTAGTATCTGTCCCGCAGTTTCTCGTTCAATATGGGGTCGGGGTAGTTCTTTGTCGCCATGATTCACCCACTCTAGGCCGCTCCGGCCTCGCCGACCTGCTTGAGCTCGGTATCGCCGTGCATGCTCTCCTTGACCTTGCTCGTGCGCGGGGTGCAGAGCTTCTCAAGGATCTTCTTGTAGAGGTCGGTCTCCTTGCCCTTCATGTGGAACCCGGTCCTCTTCAGGACGATCGCGTCCTCGGCCGGGCAGGCCACGACGCAGGCCCCGCACTTGATGCAGAGATCCTTGTTGATCGCGATGTTCGCCTCCTGCTCGCCGGCGAGCTCGTGGGCAGGCTTCGGCGTCGGGATGTAGAGCGCCCGCGTGGGGCAGACGTCGACGCAGGTCGAGCAGCCGCCGGGGCACTTCGACGGGTACACCTCGATCTCGCCCTCAATCAGCTTGTCCATCGTGATCGCTTCCTCGGGGCAGGTCACCTCGCACCAGGTGCAGGTGATACAGTCCTCGGGCATGATCTCGACCTTACCGTCGAGTTTCTTGCTCTCGACGACCCGCTCGACCTTGATCGCCTCCTCGGGGCAGATATCGACGCAGACCCTGCAGGCGTCGCAGTCCTTCTCCGCGATCCGGCGGACCTCGCCCTCGAGCTTGGTCGTGGCGCCGGAGAGCGGCTGCCGCTGGATCTCGATGTCGCTGCAGACGACGGCACAGATGCCGCAGAGATTGCACTTCTCCGTGTCGACCTCGAAGGTCGTCGACGACTTCAACGCCGTCTGCCGGGGCTCACCGGTCTCGGAGGCCCCCTCGAACTCGGGCACATCCCGGTCGATCGCATCGGCGGGGCAGACGTCCTCGCAGATGGTGCAGCGAATGCATTTCTCGTCGTCGATCTTGGCCGTCCGGTCGTACTGGGGGAAGCCCTCCTGCTCGACGATCGGCAGGCGCTCTTCCCCGTCGACCCTGATCTTCAGGGCCGAGAACGGGCAGAGGCAGACGCAGACACCGCAGTAGGAGCACTTCTGCTCGTCGATGCTGACCGCAGGCTCGTCGATCGCGCCGCGCCGGGCTGCGCCGACGAGACCGAACGTGATCGCCTCCTCGGGACATGCCTCGACACAGATCCCGCACCCGGTACACTCCTTGATGTCGAGCACCAGGTTGTTCGTGGTCTGCAGGAGCTTCTGCTCCATGACCACCTTGTCTCCCTCCCTCTTCTTCGAGAACTTCGGAAACATCGTTGACATTGCCATAAAAGAACCCTCTCTCATCAGATGATTACTGAGCACCGGCCTCAGCGGGCGGCGGACTGGAGTCCAGCCTGATCACGTCGTACGGACAGGCCTCGACACAGACGCCGCAACCGGCACAGAGCTCTGCACGGAAGTCGAGGACCAGCGCCTTGCCGTCCTTGACCCGGTAGATCTTCTCTGTGGTCGCCGGGTCGTCGGTGAAGAGCTCGAGCGCTCCGACCGGGCACGCAACCACGCAGTTGTTGCACCCGGTGCAACGCTCCATGTTTATATGCACTGCAAATGCCATGGTTTTTCACCAGCAATAATTATCGAAGGTCGTTCGATTATCAAGAGTTTTGGGAAATATCTCTAATAAACTGTTCTCTTCGCAATTCCAAAATTTGGGCATTCCACCGATCCGGGTCAACTTGTCACCCTAAAAAGGGCATGTTTGTTAAGGAGATTGGCCGCGAGGATCCCGGCAGGCGCATGCGCTCTTTTCGACAATGGCAGAAAGGTTATTTGCCACTGCCCTGCAACCGTTTGAAACGAGGAACAGTTCATGGAGTATAACGAAGTCCCCATCGACGACACGTACGCCGAGGCCTTCCCGGCATGGATAGCACGGGTGATCATCACCGGGGCGACCAGGGAGTTCGCTCTGGCTGCTGCCGTCGAGGCAACCGGGTTCGCCACCTCGACGATCGGATGCCCCTGCGAGGCCGGCATCGAGACCTACCTTCCCGGCGACATGACCCCCGACGGCCGGCCCGGCTACGCGATCCTGATCTGTAACCCATCGAAGAAGAAGCTGAAAGAGCAGCTGATCGAGCGGATAGGCGAGTGTGTCCTGACGGCCCCGACCACGGCGGCATTCGACGGGATACCCGGTGCAGACGAGAAGATCCCGGTCAAGCTGCACTTCTTCGGAGACAAGTTCGAGTCACAGGTGAAGGTCGGGGACCGCGACTGCTGGTCGATCCCGATCATGGAGGGCGACTTCGTCGTCGAGGAGGAGTACGGAACGGTGAAGGGCGTTGCCGGCGGCAACTTCTTCGTGATGGGCGAGAACCAGATGGCCGCGCTGATGGGCGCCAAGGTAGCGGTGGACGCGATCGCCGAAGTCCCCGGCGTGATCACCCCGTTCCCCGGCGGGATCGTGGCATCTGGCTCGAAGGTCGGGTCGAAGTACAAGTTCATGAACGCCTCGACGAACGAGGCATACTGCCCGACCCTCCGGGAGCAGGTACCCGACTCCAAGGTGCCCGAGAACGTGAAATCGCTGTACGAGATCGTCATCGACGGCGTCGACGAGGAGGCGGTCAGGAACGCGATGGCAGCGGGTGTCAGGGCGGCGACGAAGATCCCGGGCGTGGTCTTCATCAGCGCGGGCAACTACGGGGGCACGCTGGGCCCGGTCCAGATACACCTTCGGGATCTCATCTGACCCCCCATCAGACACTTTTTCGAAAGCACGATTGCACAACCTGGATACTCCCCCCCGCGAACCGAGCTGGAACACCAATCAGGAGAAAATATTTCATGGCCATGGAGAAGTGGATCTGTCTCGAGTGTCATTACATCTACAACCCCGAGAAAGGCGACAGGACGCAGAACATCCCCCCAGGCACGCCCTTTGAAGATCTCCCCGCCACCTGGTACTGTCCTGAATGCAAGATCCTGAAGGTGAAAAAAGGTGTCTTCAGGCGCTGGGTCGAGGGGGACTGAGAACCCGGGTCCCGGTTCAGGACTGCGCCTCGCCGTCACCGTTCCCGGGTGATCCGGCGGGGCGGTTGCGTACTGGTGGCAGGGAATACGACGCCTGGGGGTCAACCCCGGTGCGAACCGGTCGGTGCACATGGGAGTAGCGAGAGGACGCAGGGCTTGTCGGCCCTCCCGGCATCCGGACTCACCGAAGGGGATCCTGCTGAGAACGGGACAACCTTCCGCCCGCAGCGGCTCAGGCAGGTGGGGGCTCGGCGTTCTGCATGCGCAACCAGGTCGAGTACTCGCGCCGGAGAGTGAGAAGTTCGGCCTGGGTCAACTCCTTGCGGCCCGAGATGTAGAGATACTCCTCGAGCTGGCTGACGACCTCCTCGGCGTCCCGGTAATCCCTCACGTCAAGATAATGCGCGACCGTCTTGACGTTGATCACCTCGCCGCAGACGTGGCAGAGCTTCCAGCGCTCGAACCGATCGGCATAGGTGAACGTCGCACACCCCGGGCAGCGCAGCACGTGGTACATACTGCACTATTACAATTTTTCTCAGCTGATTAAAAACTTTGTTTTTTATTTTTTTCCGCCGGCCGGTTAGCGGGGTGAAAAAATCCAGAATCAGGAAGTACGCCGGTCTAACCAGGCAACCGGGTGCTCGTTCCTGTCGCCCCGTCCGATCCCCTTGTATATCCACCCGACACCGATAAAGGCATCCGGGTCCACCATGTTCCTGCCGTCGACGATCACCGGGTGCTCATGACCGCTCAGGTGTCTGGTCCGGACAGGATCGAGAGACCGGTACTCGTCGTGGGACGTGAAGATGACGACCGCGTCCGCCCCCTCGAACACCCCGTCAAGGTCCCGGGAGATCGGCACCCCCGGGTACGAGTGGACGTGGGGATCGTGGACGCGCACCTCGGCGCCGGAAGCGATCACAAGATCCCGGAACGGCTCGGCGGGGGGATTCCGGGCGTCGTCCGAGTTGCCGATGAACGCCCACCCGAGCAGGGCGATCCGGGCCCCATCGAGCCGGCGACCCGTCCGGGCGAGCCCGTCCGAGGTCAGGCGGGCCATGTGGCTCGGCATGAACTCGTTGATCCGCCGTGCAACGACGTACAGCGACATCAGGTCGTCCGGAAAGTCAAGAATGTCTTTCCCGAGGGTGTGGGCTCCCCGCTCGAGATGGTACGTGTCCTTCGTCAGGCAGTGACCGCCGACGCCGGCGCCGGGCCAGAGAACAGCACGGGTGATCCCCTCTCCCTTGAGACTGTCCACCCCGTCCCGCACGTCGTACACGTTCACTCCCATCGCCTCGCAGTACAGCGCGAGCTGGTTCACTGCAGCGATCTGTAGGTCGCGGAGGGTGTTCTCGGCGGTCTTGGTGACCTCTGCGGCGGTCGCGGTCATCGGGATGATCCGGCCGGTCGTCAGGACATGCCGGTAGAGTTCCGCGGCCCTCTCGGTCGAGGGAGGGTCGATCCCTCCCACGATCCGGTCGTGCTCCCGGATGTTCCTGACGAGCCTCCCGACCATCACCCTCTCGGGGGCGTGGGCAAGGGCGAAGTCGGTCCCGGCTCTCAGGCCGGACGCTTCCTCCAGCAGCTCCCTCGCCGGGCCGACCGTCGTGCCCGGGGTGACCGTCGACTCGAGAACCACGAGCATCCCCCGCTCCAGGTGCTCCCCCACTTTTCGTATGCCGTCGAAGAGCGGGCCGAAATCGGGGAGAAGGTCGGAAGGGTCGGCGAACGGGGTCTGGATCGCGAGCGTGACCGCATCACATTCCCCGACCCGCGAAAAGTCAGGGGTGCAGGCGAACCGACCGCTCCTCACCGCCTCGGCGATAAGGGACTCCAGCTCGGGCTCCTCGCCCTTGAGCGGGCTCTCCCCCCGGTTCAGCATCCCGATCTTGAACCCCGACGAGGGGGAGTCGCGCTGGAAACCGAGGACCCGCTCCATCCCGGGCGAGTGGGCGAAGAGGACCGCTGCAGGGATCCCGACGTAACCCATGCCGACCACGCCGACAGAGCGAATCGGACCCCGCTCTGCCAGCAGGGGCGCGAGGGAGGATGACATCACAGAGATCGTTGTCCGGGCTAGGCAAAAAACACCTGCTCCCCCCACTTCACCGAGACCGAGATGACCACTTTCACACCGCGATCCTCGGAGTTGATGAGGGGGGGCATCGAGAGACTGTTCGAGCTGATGCAGAGTACTCTGCTCGAACGGGTCGCCGGGCGGCTCAGGGAGACGATCGACCGGAACCGGGAATACACGATCGTCGGCAACGACAATCTCTACCGGGCGGGCTTCATCGACCACCACGTCTTCTCGAGCGAGCACAACCGCGCCCGCGCCCTACTCGCAGACCTCCTCGCCGCATATGACGGGGTGCACATCGAGGAGGCCGTCGGCGGTGCATGGCGCGACGGCCCGTTAGGCGGGTCCTGGGTCGTCTCCTCGTCGGAGTCCGCGTTGACCCCCGAGCCGCGCCCAGACGCCGCCCTCCGGCGCCTCCACCGCGACCTCAGGCTGGTCCACGGTATCGGACCGGCGACGGAGTGCCGCCTCCTTCGCCTCGGGTACGCCGCGATCGACGACCTCGTCTGGAACCGCCGGTACTCTCCTGCCGCCAGACGGGCGCTCGCCGCGATCGACTGCGGCGACCCCGCCCATGTCTCCCGGTTCTGCGCCGCCCGACGCGGACGATCCCACCCCGACGTCTTTCTCGCGACCGAGCTCCTGGACGAGGAAGAGCATGTCTACCTCGACCTCGAGACTCTCGGTCTCTTCTCGCGGCCAGTGGTGCTCTTCGGCCTTGCCCGAATCCGGGGCGGTTTGATCCGGATCGAGCAGCACCTGCTCCGGGATCCCGGTCATGAACGGGGGACGCTCGCCACAGTGCTGGACGAGCTCGGAACAGGGAGTCTCCTGATCACCTTCAACGGCCGCTCCTTCGACGTCCCGTTCCTCGCCGAGCGCGCCGCGTATTACGGCCTCGGGCTCGACGTCCCGGCGCACCACCTCGACCTGCTTCCGATCGCCCGCCGCCTCTGGCGGGACGGGCTGCCGGACTGCCGCCTCAGCACCCTGGAGACCCGGATCCTCGGCGTCACCAGGGACGACGACCTCCCGTCGGCGATGGTCCCCGAATTCTACACGGCCTACTGCAGGACAGGCAACCCGGGTCCGCTCCTCCCGATACTCGCCCACAACCGATCAGACCTGGTCTCGATGGTCAGGCTCGTGGCGCTACTCCGCGGGGTCTGCCATGCAGATTGAAGGGATCGGCGACCATATCGCAGAAAGAGTGCCGGCCCGCTGTATCGCGCACGTCGAGTCCATCCCGGGAGAACCGGCGAGGTTCGCGGGACTGCACGTGCTGCTCCCCGACCTCCTCGAGGGCTGGCTCGCCCGGGAGGGGATCCAGCTCTACACCCATCAGGCTGAGACGATCGAGGCGGTTCGCGCGAAGCGCGACGTCGTGATAACGACGCCAACGGCCTCTGGGAAGACGCTCGCATTCACCCTCCCGGTTCTGGAGATCCTCGCAGACGAACCGGAAGCGACGGCACTCTACCTCTACCCCTCCAAGGCACTCGCCAATGACCAGCTCCAGGTTCTGCAGAGTCTCGGGGCAGCCGCCGGTCTCGATCCTCGACCTGCTATCTACGACGGGGACACCCCCGCCGCGCGCAGGCCAGGGATCCGGGCGACGGCGCGCATCCTGCTCTCGAACCCTTACGAACTCCACCAGATCCTTCCCTGGCACGCAAAGTGGCACCGTTTCCTCTCAGGCCTCCGCGTCGTGGTCGTGGACGAGGCGCACCGGTACCGGAGTGTATTCGGTGCACATATCGCTCTCCTCCTGCGGCGGTTGCTCAGGGTCTGCCGACACCACGGAGGCGATCCCGTCTTCGTCCTCTCGACCGCCACTCTCGCGAATCCGAGAGAGTTCGCGCGACTGCTGACCGGCAGGCCTGCTGTCCTCGTCGAGGAGAGCGGAGCCCCGCAGAGCCCCCGTGAATTCGTTTTTTACAATCCCGTGGCGGGTGGCGGACAGTCGACCCTCACCGAGGCGAAGCGGCTCTTCGTCGACTGCGTCGGGCAGGGCCTCCAGACACTCTGCTTCACCTCCTCAAGGAAGGCCGCCGAGATGATCGGCGCCTGGGCACGGGAGGAGGTCGCCGACCCGTCGCTGGTCGCGACGTACCGGGCGGGCTACCTCGCCGGGGAGCGACGGGAGATCGAACAGGGGCTCAGGGAGGGGCGGCTCCGCGGGGTCGTGTCCACGAACGCCCTCGAACTCGGAATCGACGTCGGGGGGCTCGACGCGGTCGTGATCGCCGGGTACCCGGGCTCCATCTCGGCGACCTGGCAGCGGGCCGGCCGCGCGGGACGCACGGGCAGACCCTCGCTCGCGGTCCTGGTCGCGAACGAGGGTCCCCTCGATCAGTACTATATGCGCCACCCGGACGCCTTCTTCGGTCGTCCTCACGAGCGCGCCTGCCTGGACCCCGAGAACCCCGAGGTTCTCGCGGGGCACCTCCTGTGTGCGGCTGCAGAGCTTCCGCTCACGCTCTCCGATCGCGTCCTCTTCGGCAAGCGGTTCGACGCGCTCCTCGAACCCCTGGCCAGACACCACCTCCTCAGGGGTACCCCGTACGGCCACGTCTATTGCGGCCCGGGGCGGGCGGTGAGTGCGGTCGACCTTGCCGGTGGCACCGACGACCGTTTCACCGTGGTCACAGACGGCCGTCTTCTCGAGACGCTCGACCGCACCCATGCCTACCGTGAGGCGCACCCGGGCGCGATCCTGCTCCACCAGCACGGAACCTATCGGATCACTTCCATTGATCTCGAGACGAGGGAGTGCACCGCGGAACCGGCGGAAGTCGACTACCTGACCGCGCCCCTCTTCTCGACCGCGATCATTCCGGGAACCGTCGACCTCGAAGCCCGTCTCGGCTCCCTGATCGTCAGGACGGGCGAGGTGACGGTGCTCCAGGACTATCCGGCGTTCTGCACCCGGCGGTACGGTGAGACGATCGGGGTCCACCCGCTCGACCTGCCCCCGCTCTCGTTCGAGACGGTCGGGTGCTGGTGGACGTTTCCGGCGGGCGTACTGGAAGCTCTCAGACTCTCCGGGCACGACCCGGCGGGCGCGCTGCACGGGGCCGAGCACGCGGTGATCGCCTGCCTTCCGCTCCACCTGCTCTGCGAGCCTGGCGACACCGGTGGCTTCTCCACGATCAGCCTCTCGATGGCCGGCGACCCCGGCGACGGATGCCCGGCGATCTGCATCTACGATGCAGCAGCGGGGGGTACGGGGATCGCGAGGGAGGCGTCCGAACACCTGATCACGATCCTCTCGACTGCGCGGACCCTGGTCGCGGACTGCCCGTGCGAGGACGGGTGCCCATCCTGCATCTACTCGCCCCGGTGCGGCAACGACAACCAGCCGCTCGACAAGGACGGCTCGGTGGCCGTTCTGGACGCGGTCCTAGGGATAGCGTCAACCCCATAAGCCCCGACCGCGTATGCTACACGGATGACCGACGTATCGCCCGCGATGGCCGAATATCTCGATGCGCTCCAGGCGCAGCTGGCCGAAGCGATGGCGATAGCGGAGGAGGCCCGGCGAACCGGTCTCGACCCGGTTCCCGGCGTCGAGATCCCGGTCGCGAACGACCTCGCGGACCGCGTCGAGGCCCTCCTGGGGATCCCGGGGGTCGGGACCAGGATCCGGGAGCTCGAGAGCGAGATGTCGCGCGAGGAGGCCGCGCTCAGGATCGGGGACGACTTCGTCGCGCGCCGTTTCGGCGAGACCACGCGCGAGGAGGTGCTCGACCACGCAATCCGGACCGCGATGGCGCTCCTGACCGAGGGGGTGGTCGCCGCCCCGACGGAGGGGATCGGCAAGATCGGTCTCGGACACAACGACGACGGGAGCGAGTACCTGAGGATCTTCTACGCCGGGCCGATCCGGTCGGCGGGCGGCACGGCACAGGCCCTCTCGGTCCTCGTCGGTGACTGTGTCCGGCAGGCCCTCGGGATCGGTCACTACCAGACCCGTCCAGAGGAGGTCGAGCGGTACGTCGAGGAGATCCGGCAGTACAACTCCATCATGAGCCTCCAGTACCTGCCGAGCGAACAGGAGATCCGGCTCATCGTCCAGAACTGCCCGGTCTGCATCGATGGCGAGGCGACCGAGCAGCAGGAGGTCTCGGGGTATCGGAATCTGGAGCGGGTCGAGACGAACACGGTCCGCGGCGGCATGGCCCTCGTGCTCGCCGAGGGGCTCGCCCTGAAGGCGCCGAAGATCCAGAAACACGTGCGAAAGCTAAAGCTCGCCGGCTGGGACTGGCTGGACACATTGATCCGCGGCTCTGCGAAGTCAGACGACGAGGAGGAGGCCGGGATGAACCCGAGAGACAAATACCTCCGGGACCTGATCGCAGGCCGACCGGTCTTCTCCCACCCGATGCGAGCCGGAGGGTTCCGTCTCCGGTACGGCCGGTCTCGCAACACGGGGCTGGCCGCGGCCGGTCTGAACCCGGCAACCATGCACCTTCTGGGGGAATTCCTGGCCATCGGGACCCAGATGAAGGTCGAGCGGCCCGGCAAGGCCGCCGGCGTCGTGCCCGTCGACACGATCGAGGGTCCTTCGGTCGTGCTCCGCAACGGCGACGTCCTGCGGATCGACGACCTCGACGACGCCATAAGGCTCGGGCCAGAGGTCGAACGGATCCTGGACGTGGGCGAGATCCTCATCCCGTATGGCGAGTTCCTGGAGAACAACCACGTCCTGGTCCCGGCGGGCTACTGCGACGAGTGGTGGCGACTCGAGCACGAGGCGGCTCCGCCGGCCGACGAGGTGGAGGCGATCGGGTATGCTCTCGCCGGCGGTTACCTGCATCCCGATTTCCAGCCGTTCTTCGAGGACCTCCCGGCAGCCGCGATCGACGAACTGGCCGGGTTCATCGAGCGGGGCGGGCGTATCGAGGATGGCTCGCTGCGCTTACCGGCGGATCCCGGGGTCAAGCGATGGCTCGAGGAATCCCTCGTGCCCCACCGCGTGCGAAACGGGGAGATCGTTATCGACCGTCATCTCGTCCTGCTCGCCGCGCTCGGCCTCGACATCAACCTGCGACGGCGGCCGGCCTGGGAGGACGCGCCCCGCGAAGACGCACTCTCCCTGGTCCGCCACCTCTCAGGGATGGGGATGCGGGTCAGGACCGGGACCCGGATCGGCGGCAGAATGGGACGCCCGGGAAAATCCAAGCCCCGCGAGATGAAGCCCCCGCCCCATGGCCTCTTTCCAGTAGGCGAGGCGGGGGGCGCCCGGCGATCACTCCAGGAAGCGTCCTCGTACGCTCTCAAGCCGAACATGGACGGTGGCGTGGTCGCTGCCGAAGTCGGAGAACGGAGGTGCCCGGACTGCGGCGCGACCACGTTCCGGAACCGCTGCTCGTGCGGCGCCCATACCGACCCCGTCATGCGGTGCCCGCGGTGCAACCGCGCCGTGACGGGCGACCGTTGCCCCGCCTGCGACGCGGGCACCGTCTGCTCCCAGCGGGTCCAGATCGACGTCCGCGAGGAGCTCTCGGAAGCGATGGCGCGGGGAGGCATCAGGTCGAACCAGCTCGCGCTCGTGAAAGGCGTCAAGGGGATGATCTCGCGCGAGCGCGCGGTCGAGGACCTGGCAAAGGGCGTCCTGCGGGCGAAGGCCGGGCTCTACGTCTTCAAGGACGGGACGGTCCGCTACGACATGATCGATCTCCCCCTGACGCATGTCAGGCCCGCCGAGATGGGGGTCGAACCTGCGGCGCTGGTCGCGATGGGGTACGTCCACGACATCGACGGCAACCCCCTGAAGGATCCGGATCAGGTGATCGAGCTGAAGCCCCAGGACGTGCTGGTCTCCGAGAAGTGCGGGGAGTGGCTTGTCCGGGTCGCCGGATTCGTCGACGATGAACTCGAACGGCTCTACGGCCTTCCACCGTACTACCGTGCGACCTCGCCGAGGGACCTCCTGGGAAGGCTCCTCATCGGCCTCGCGCCGCACACATCGGCCGGGGTCCTCTGCCGGCTTGTCGGTTTTTCGAGGGCGAGTGTCGGCTACGCCCACCCGTTCTTCCACGCGGCGAAGCGAAGGAACTGTTTTCACGGCGCGACCGAGATCGAGGTGTGGGACTACCGGGGGGCGTGGCGACGTGTCGCGATCGCCGAGTTCGTGCTCGAGCAGTTCGACGTCTCGCGCGCCGACCTCGACCACCAGGGCACCTTCTGGTCCGATCCGGTCCGCCCGTTCGCGACGAAGGCCATCGACGTGATTGGTCGCCTCCACGTCCGCCGGATCACCGCGGTCTCGGTCCACCGTGCCCCGCCGAACCTCCTCCGCATCGAGACAGTCCAGGGGCACGTCCTCGCGGTCACCCCCGACCACGCGATGCTCATCCTCGACGCCGACCGGGTCCGGCGGATACGGGCCATCGAGCTCCGCGTCGGCGACCCGCTCCCCTCGGTGGTCGGTTCCACCGTCCTCGCGGACCGCGTCTCGAGGATCGACGAGGTCCCGTCTCCCGACGACCGGGTCTACTGCCTGACGGTAGCCGAAGACCACTCTGTCCTGGCGAACGGGGTCTTCACGGGCCAGTGCGACGGGGACGAGGACTGCGTCATGATGCTCCTCGACGGTCTCCTGAACTTCTCGCGCAGGTTCCTGCCCGAGACCAGGGGCGGGACGATGGACGCACCGCTCGTCCTGACCTCCCGGCTCCACCCGAAGGAGATCGACAAGGAGGCCCTGAACATCGATACAGGGGGTGCCTACCCGCTCGAGCTCTATCTCGCTTCGCTCGACTGCATCCACCCGCGGGAGATCGATCACCTGATCGACCGGGTCGAACACCGGCTCGGGACTCCCGGGCAGGTCGAGGGGTTCCGGTTCACCCACGACACCTCGGATATCTCGAAGGGGCCCCTGGAATCGGCGTACACGACCCTCGGGTCGATGGCCGAGAAGCTCGATGCCGAGCTGGCGCTCGCGGTCCGGATCCGGGCCGTGGACGCCGACGACGTGGCCGAGCGGGTCCTCAACACCCACTTCATCCGTGACCTGATGGGCAACCTCACGGCATTCTCCAGGCAGAAATTCAGGTGCACGCGCTGCTCGGCAAAGTACCGCCGGATGCCGCTCGGAGGGAAGTGCACGACCTGCGGGCAGACCGTCGTACCGACCGTCTACGAGTCCTCGGTCAAGAAGTACCTGGAGATGTCCCGGCAGATGTGTACCGAGTACGCGGTGACCGAGTATACCCGGCAGCGGATCGAGGTACTGGACCTGGCAATCGAATCGACCTTCGGCCGCCCGAAGATCGAGCAGCTCGGTCTCGCAGACTTCCTCTGAACCCATCGCCGCCTATTTATTGGAGGGAACCGAACCATGATCCGGGCGGGGGTAGCCAAGCGGCTAAAGGCGAACGCCTCAAGAGCGTTTCTCGCAGGAGTTCAGGGGTTCGATTCCCTTCCCCCGCATGCGTTGCTGAGGTCGGATTCTCGCCCGAGATCATGTATATCGACGTGACGGGGGTATCCCCATTGAGCCCCCCCGCGGCGATAGGCACGTACCTGGCGCGACCAGCAGTTCCACAACCAGCGTGCCGAATTTTCCGGAAGCCCGTGTCCGTGCGCCACCTGGCCGAAGGCGCGACAGGGGTGGACGACAACGGCCTGCTCCGCGGGTGGCGTGCCGGATCGCGTCCCGGGACAACCCGGGCATCTCCCGGCTGATCATGATCGCTTTCCAGAGGATCGCCCTGCCGGCATGATGATCCGTTGCACACGAACACGGCCGAGAACCTCGAAGCGGGGTCAGGACACCGAAGTCGGCCACCGGCGGAAGCCGGCTGTGCGCACGGGAGATTCCCGCACGGTCCGCTGATCAAGAAAGCCCCGGGATAAGCGGGCTATCCGGAGAGCCATCCGATCGGCGGGCAGTATCGTCGTCGCCCGGTGTCATGGGCCCGGTTCCGGAACTGTCGGGCAGTATTATCGAAGTGCTGTCCCCTCCCCCGGACCCTGTCCTCCTGGCTCACCCTCGCTCGGTCGTCGTCAGGGACGTTTTTCCTGTGTTCCGCTCCCCGCCGGCAATCCCGAGGACCGACCCGGGGAGTCGGAGCACCGGCAGCCCGAAGGGGAGCGCTCCCACGTTCCGGGCCCTCCGCGATGGATCCCGGTTCACGCATTCCGGGGATCTGGTCGAAAGGATTCGTCCGTAATGCCCCTTCGCGATGGCAGGTTGGTTCTCAAGCCGTGGGAGGGATCGTCCAACAGTCGCCGCCCTCCTGTATCCCCGTGCATCTTGGTGATCCGCGCGGTCCAGCAACCGCTGTCTGTTGCCGGATGTTTTCCGCAGCAGGAACGGACCCTCGTGCCTGTCCTTCTTCGGGACGTCGTATCGAGTGGAGCGCCCCGTTACCACCGGGAACGTCCCCCATGACGCATTCGGGACGGACCGTGTCCGCGGACCTGCCCGCTTTCGATCACGCCCGCTGCTTCCCCGGATCCATGCCCGCTCCCTCAACCCCAGGACACCCGAGTCCCGCGGCAACCTCGCCCCAGGCCTTCGTGAGCATGCGGCGATAGTAGTGCCGATCAGGGGTACCAGACACCCAGGCAGAGTCGGCCAGGCCCGCCCGGGCGTCCCGGACCACGTACCGAATCGTCATCCCCGGCGCCACGGGCACCCCGGCGCGGGGGTACAATGCCACCGCCCCCGTTCGGGGCACGTCCGCGCGTAGTTCGCAGTCGATATGCGCCGGCTGATCACCTAGTCCTCGACCGGTGCGGACGCGAGTCCGTCGCAGTACCGCCGGTAGATCGCCCCAACCTCCGGGGCCACGGCCCGCAGCTCCACCGAGAACCGCGCCCGACCCATCACCGCCAGCGCCTCCTGCTGGAACCGCTGGACGTACACCGGGCAGTCGCCCCGCCGGGCCATGATCCCCAGGACCTTTACCGTCCCGTCATCAAGCTTGCCGTAGTACCACGTGTACGCCCCCGTCCCGTCTTTCTTCGGCAGGAAGACCAGCCAGTCGAAGGTCTCCACCTCCATCATGTATCCTCTCTCCGCCTCGATCGCGACCATCAGCCGATCCCGGGGATCGCCCTGGATAAAGAGGCAGTCCGTGATCCCGTACAGGACGCGAAAGCCCATCGCCTCTGCCAGCTCTTTCGACGAGACCAGGACCTCGTGCGAGGTCCGCGTGATCGCTTCGTGCACGTCCACCCGCCCGAACTTCGCATTCCTATAGCCCGTGTAGCCAAAGCAGGTCACGAGCATCCACTTCAGGACCGAGTCCATGCCGGAGACCGCCGGATCCGTCTTCTTCCCAACCTTGGTCTCGACCCTCATCTCGAGAAGCGGCCTGAGGCATGCGGCGAGAGAACCGGAACGCTCGGGATGATCGACCATCTCGATCGAGAGGTCGTGCTTCACGACGATCGACGGGTAGAGCGAGGAGAAGTCGACCTGGTAGACCCGTTTGTACACACCGGGAACCGGCTGGAACATCATGCCGCCCCGGTCGGCCAGCCGCAGCGCCGCAACGGTCTTGACTCCTTCGGCGCCGGCCTTCAGCCACGGCACGGCGATCCCCCGGGAGAGGGCCGTGTACACCTCGAAAGACGAGATGAGCGTGCCGGGAGTGATCCGGGCCGTCAGGTTCGGCGAGAGACCGGTGATCCGTGCCGCGACGAGCACGCTGGGGAGACCTCCCTCGCGGTACGTGAACGACTCCTCCGTGTCGATCAGCACACGCCCCGCCGGGATCATCGCCATCGACCGGTGATACATCCGCCCGTACGAGAAGTACGACCGCGAGCCGAGCGTGACGAGGCGCCCGGTCCTGGAGAGTGGGACCTCAAGCCTGTAGCCCTTCGCCGCCTCGACGAGCCGTTCCATCTACGTATCCGAGTCGGAAAGAAGAGCGCGTCGGGGCCGATCACCTCGAGGAGATCGAAGAGGTCGGCGAGCACGGTCGGCTCGTCGCCGGCGAGCCGCCGGGTGCGGTCGCCGTCGGTCACGGTGCAGCCGGAGATCCGGTCGGACTGTACCGGGTCATCGTCCAGCGCGATCTCGGTCGCCATCAGGTCCTGCACCAGGGTCGTCGAGAACCGCTCTTCGTCCGGTCCCGAACACGGGAGCAAGCCATGCTCAACGAGTTAGCGCTGGTCCCGTGGGACATCGACGTTGTAGCATGCAGTTTGGTAGTTCTTCTGTCTCATCAGGGGGCCCCGCGACGTCCCTGCCAGCGTGCCGATGCGCCAGCCAGGCTGCGCGCCGTGGATGGTCCGGACTGTCGCCTCCTTCGCGGTGTACCTGGCCTCAAGCGCCTCGATCAGCTGCCAGTGGCGCACGGGATCGCCGAGCGTGAGAAAGAACGACGACGGGCTGGTGACCCGTTGGCTCGCGCCTCCCGGACCTCAGAGCGCGATCCGGTCCCGCTCGACCGAGGTTTCGAGGATCCACACGGGATCAGCACCTGCCGCGATCGCGATCGAGGGATACACCGGACTCGACAGGCGATCTCATGGAGCTCCCTCCTGTCGATGGACCTCGATGAAACCCGCGTTCGGGACGTCTGCCGCCGGCTGGTCTTGTGCCTTCAACGCCCGGCGAAACCGGTTCCGGCACCGAGGGACGGGGAGGCAGACGCGAACAGGATCTCGTCGCGCGCCCCGGACGGGCAGGCGGCTCCATAGAAAGCCACGCTCTTCCCGGTGGAACCGGGCCTGAGACGCGAGATCGCCGTTTCAGGCGACGAGCGTGGGTGTAGAGACGGTATCCGCCTTCTTCGAGCATCGTGCATACCCCCATCTGGTCCCACCCCCTGGTGGAGGGGGTGGGCAGAGAGGTCATGGCGAGCAAGGAATACGAGATGGAATGGGTGCGGTGCAAAAATGACGGGGAGGCAGTCCCGGGAAGCGGCCTGGAGCCCGTTGAACAGCCAGGCAGCGTCGGCGGAGACAAGCCACCGGTCTTCGTCGCGATTCGGAGCGTGTCGTCAGCACGCGTTCCGCGATCCAGGCCGTCCGGTTGAAGGTGGCAACCACCGGCTCGGCGGGGCTCCGCGTGGAACAGAACAACGGATGAAGAGATGTTGCCTCCGGTTCCAGGAGAGCGGGATCCCCCGTTCTCGCCAGGGTCGTGGATGTATCGTTCCGGGACGGGGCCAGGGTTTCGACCGGCCGGTCAGAGGTCGAGGTGGCAGTTCACCCAGTGTTCGTCGTACCTGGGACAGAAACGGTCGTAGAAGCGCCGGGCTGGCTCGTTCCAATCCAGCATCTGCCAGGTCATTCCGGTATACCCGAGGGAGCGTGCCTCGGAGAGAACGGCCTCGAAGAGCCGGCGGCCGATCCCCTCGCCGCGCCGCGGACTCGTGATGACGATGTCCTCGAGATAGAGCCGGCAGCCCGTCCAGGTCGAGAACCTGACGTACCAGAGCGCGAATCCGATGATGGTGCCGGCCTCGTCGGCCACGAGGGCCCTCCAGACTGGAGAGAGGCCGAAACCGGCCTCCTCGAAATCTTCGAGGGATACGATGACGGCGTCGGGGGCCTGCTCGTACGCCGCGAGCTCGCGGACGAGCTCGAGCAGGCGGGGACAGTCGGTGCGGCGGGCCCTACGGATCTCGACCGCGTCCGTCGAACCGCGCCCGAAACCCGTGGTCGTGTCAGGCATGTGCGATCAGGTTCGGCGGCGTGCCTGTTAAGGGCCGTGGTGGAGGAGATCGTGTGGTCCAGTCGTAAACCCTCGACCGGAGAGGTGCGGGATCGAGCGGGTCCCGCACCTGGCACGTTGACCGCGCGCGCATGGCCCGTATCCGTCGCGTCGACGCGCGGCAGGCGTTCGTGGCGAGACAGCCGTGCGCGGATGGGGGTGGGGCACACGATTCCGGGGGCGAGCGCGACCTCCCATCCCGGGAGGGTTGATCCTGGAGTGGGGGGCGTGCTCGGCGAGCGCGAAGATCGCACCGTAACCAGTCCTCCGGTGTAGATTGAAGAGATGGTCGCCCCCCTCCTTCGAAACGGTGAGCGCTCCGGTGCTTCCCCAGACAATACCTGGCCTGGGCGACCCCGGACGAGTTCAAACCAGGGACGATCCGGGTCTTTTCAGGGTCCTATCGCACCATGACTTCCTCGAGAGCTGGAGGGGGAGGAGAGAGGGTCAAGCGATCGAGACTTCCCAGTGCCCCTTCGCATCGATCTCGAGGCGATACTCTTCGGTTTCGGGCACCAGGATGTCCCGCGAGCCCGAGTCAGGCCCATCCACAAGGGCGATCAGGCTCACCACCTGGCCCTGTTCGTCGACCAGGGTCACCGAGAACTGCCCCGGGGACGTCGTCGAGTACGTGAAATGTGCCGGGCCGTGGTTCAGGGGGAACGAGGGGGACCGGGTCGTGCCGTTGCCGGTGAAGGTCCTGGAGGGCTGGGTCGGCGTCGCGCCCGGGGTTGCGGTCATCGCCGGAGTCGGGGTCGAGGTGCCTGTCGTGACGGCGGTCGTCGCGGTCGGGGATGAGGTCGTTGGCAGGGAGGTCACGGGGGTTGTGACGGGCGTACCGGGAGACGTGCGGGACGGGATGGGGAGCGGCGCCGCGTCTTTCCCGCCCGAGGGTGGAGTGACGGGCGGCAGGCCTGCCGAGGTCACGATCCGCATGATCCCGACGGACCAGGTCCCGGAGCCGAAGGGGGTGATCTCGAGCTGGAACGTCCCCGGTTCGGTGACCTGGACGACGGTCGACCCGGGCATCGGGCCGGCGCTCGCGATCCCGACCACCTTCCCCGAGGCGTCCCGGAGCTGCGCGACCGTCAGGACGGAAGCCGTCAGGTCGATCCGCATGGTCCCCGTGTTCAGCGGGAAGGGAGCCGTCTTGTAGAATCCCTCTCCCTGCCAGACGAGGTTGCCGCCCGGCGCGGGTGTGGCCACCGATACGGTCGGCACGACCAGCGGTGTCTTCTTCGGCCTGGGCGTCGGGGACCACGTGCGGAGCTGGTTCCCCTCGTCTCCGCCGAGGTTCTGGATGTAGGGGCTGAGCGTGTTCGAGAGGTTGACGGTCGCGTTTGCCCCCGGCGTCCTGGAGGTATTGACCGCCCGGGGAACCCGGACCTGCTCCGACGCAACGGTCGGGGACGGCGTCCTGAGGACCGTCAAAGCCGTCCCTGTCGGCGACGGGACGCCGCCGGCATTCGAGGAGTCCGGCCCGGTGGGGGGGGCGGTGCCGTCCTGTCCTCCCATGGTACCCGCGAGCAGGAGCCCGGCGACGAGCAGGGCAAGGAGGACGGCGAGAATCCCGATCAGGTAGGGATTCGACAGGATGCGTCGCAGACGGACGATCACCGAGACCTCCTCGATGGGATCCCCGCACTGGGGGCAGTACTGAGCGTTCGACGCCGGGACAGCGGCCCCGCAATGTGGACAGGAGATCTGGGCCACCCTCGCGGAGGAGGGCGCGGTGACGACGACCGCTGGGGGGGTCTGAGCGCTGCCCATGTTTGTTTGAGCGGCAGAAACCTGCACGGGGGATGGGCGCGGGACTGAGACGCTCTGCGGTTGTCCCGAAAAGGTCCTCATATTGACCTTGCAGTGGGGGCATAGAGACCACTCGAGCCGGACCTCGGTTCCGCAGTTGGGACATTCTGCCACGACTGGACCTCGTTATGAAGACTCGGCACGAGCTGAGATAAACACTTTTATTTGTAATTGCAGGTATCGCGAGGGGAGGCCCGGCTGTATTACATCCCCGGTGAGATAGCGCATCCGGGGCCAGACCGAGGATGTGCCCTCATGGAGGATCCGGCCGATCGCTGGGAAACGCGTGACCGGGCATCTCTCGTGGATGTCATCCGGTCTGAGATCTTTCGATCGTCTCGGTCCCGTCGCCCTTGCAGAACGTGGGCAACACCTGCCGGGTGCGCGGCGATCCGCTGACACTGCAGGCTGGCAACGAACCCCGGGCAGCAGCACGCCGAAGACGGGCGGAACGACCGGGTGGAGGGCCGGGTTCCGGGGGGCAGCATTTTTACAGGTTGTTGAACGGTGCAACCCGGTTCTCGCGTACAGGAGTCTGTCGGAGAATTGGGGTGATTCCATGACAGCACCTGCATCTCCCAGCCCGTTCACGATCGACCACCGCGAACGGGAAACCCTCGCGGACTGCGCTCTTCTCCGGGAGCATGCCGCTCCCAAAGCCCGTGGCACTCCGCCGAGCCGGGTCAAGGTACTCGTGCGACCGGGAGCGGTTTCCCCCCTCACCGCTTTCCGGCAGGGCGAAACGGTCGGCGCGAGCGTCCCCGTCTGTTCTCGTCAGGCTCACGAAGCTGCCGGGTGCTGGAGTGATGGCAGGGGCTCTCCGATGACGACATCCGCCGCCGGGCTAAGGACAGGATCCCCCTTCGTCGTTTCCCGGGTATCGTGCCGCGATCACCAGCCGTGCGGCGGGCTGGGCCTCCGCAACCGCGCGGCGGTGCCGGTACCCTTGATGCGATCGGGGCCAGTTGCCGGCAGCGGCTCGATGAGCGCGGTCTGAAGACTCCCCGCGGCGTGAAAACGACAAACTCGGTGCTCATCGCGTCGGTTCCGGGCAGGCGCCGTCTGGTACTCCATGCTGCGACGGGGAACGGACCCGGCAGAGCCGGGACGGAATCCTGTCGAAGAAGGGGACGAGGTCGGGTCGCGTGAAGAACACCCGCGCTCCTGTAGACGGAGAGAGTGGCATCCGGTCTTTCGAACCGGCGACGACGGATGTGTCGCTGCATGACGGTCGTGGCGCCATCATGAATCCGGGCGAGAAGGTCTGCCGGTTCCGGGTGAAACCGCGCGTCCAGGCTCTGGACCGCCCTCTCACGGGATGGGTCCCGGGAATCCGTCGTCTCTCTGGACAGTGTTGGGATCATTGTCACCGGGCGGGAGCGCGATCGCTGGAGACCTGGTGAGCCGGGAGGGGCTCGCCAGAGACCCACGCAGGGACCGGGGTCGAGATTGACCGGATTTCCAGTCTCGACTTCGCCGATGAACCTGTGCAGGGCGACCCCCTGTTCACCTCTCCCTGCGTGATCAGGCACCGGGTACCTCCGGGTTCGTCATCCTACCTGCCGGGTTCCCCGAGGCGGGGGGTCCGAGTGGAACCACGTCGTCACCGCCTTCGAGAGGCGGGGGGCCGGGCCGGAAGTCACGACACGTGAGAATGCGGCGACGAGCTCAGCCGGCTCACCCTGCCGCGCTGAACATGTCATGGAAAAGAATTAGAACGGGCACTCCCTGGAGCGAATTGCAGGGACCGAGAGGGGAAATGGATGGATGACTGAGGGGGGATTAGCCGCTGTCAGAACGGAATTCGGTGAACTGGAGACCGCTTCATCCGGCGACGTAATGATGCACTACGCTTGAATGAACCATGCGTGGTCCAACGGTCGCCGCCATGGCACGATCGCACTGAAGACCCGGATCGACGGGGAAATGGCCAACCCGGGTCGGATTTTGAAAACACGGCACCGCGACGAGAAAACTCAAATAGCATCCATGTGAATCCCGTTCTGTGACAATCTTCAAGGCGTACGACGTGCGCGGGGTATACGGGACCGAGCTCGACGAGGCCACGGTGACACGGATCGGCCGGGCGTACGGGACCGCTCTCGCCGGGGGGAGCGCTGCCGTCGGCCGCGATCCGCGGACCAGCGGCCCGGCCCTCGAAGGGGCTTTTCTCGACGGAATCCTCTCGACCGGGAGCCGGGTCGAGGAGTACGGCGTCCTGCCGATCCCGGTGATCAGCTTCGTGGCATGGCAGGACAGGCTCGCCGGGGCCGCCTATATCTCCGCCTCGCATAATCCTCCCGAGTACAACGGCGTCCGTTTCCGGACCGGGGACGGGTATGGCCTGCTCTACCGCGAGAGCCCGATCATGGAGCACTGCCGGAACGGGTCCTTCGCATCCGGCGACGGCACGCTCGTCCGGCACGCGCCCGATGAGGCGATCGGGCGATACGCGGAGTTCGTCGCAGACCGTGTCTCGATCCCCCAAAAACTCCGGGTCGTGCTGGACATGGGAAACGGCGCCGCCGGTGGCATGGGGAGAGTCTTCGAGGCGGCAGGGTGCGAGCCGATCGTGCGTTTCGGCGAGATGGACGGGGCGTTCCCGGGGCGCGGCCCGAGGCCCACCGAGGCCTCTCTCGTCTCGTCGGCAGAGGCCGTCGTCGGGGAGGGGGCCGATTTCGGGGTCGGGTTCGACCCCGACGCAGACCGGGGGATCGCGATCGACGACCGTGGGCGAGTGCTCCCCCCCGAGAAGATCGCGATCATCCTGGCCGCGCGCCGGTACAGGCCCGGCGATCTCGTGATCGCGGGGTTCGACTGCTCGATGATTCTCGAGGAGCGACTCCTGCCGCTCGGTTTCCGGGTCGAGCGCGAGCGGGTCGGGGATGTTTTCATCGCGAACCGGGTCAAGCGGGAAGGGGCAGTGCTCGGGGTGGAGCGTTCGGGCCACTTCTTCCTGCCCGAGTTTCAGTACTCGGACGATCCCTTTGCCATGACCCTCGCGCTCGCAGAGGTGGTTTCCGAAGGCGAGCGCCTTTCCGACCTCGCCGACGCGATACCGGACCTGCCGTACATCGAGCACGCGATCCACCTGACAACCGGGGTTTCCATCGTGATGGAGAGGCTCGCGTCCCGGCTCGCCCATCTCGAGCCGGACACCACCGATGGACTCAAGGTCACGACCGACGACTACGCCGTCCTGATCAGGCCTTCCAACACCGAGCCCCTGATCCGGGTCTACGCCGAGACCCGTTCGGGCGATGTCCAGACACTGCTTCGCGAGTACGAGGCGCTGGTTCTCGGCGCGATGCGCGCCTGAACGGTCTCTTCGTTCGCCCCGGGCGCGGTGGTGACGGGCATCCGTGCATCCCCCTCCTTTTTCCTTCCTGAACCCAGACACTGATCCCATGCCCATCACTGTCATCCCGGTCGAAGGACTTCCCCTCATCCGGCCCGGAGACGACCTGGCCCGCCTGATAGCGGCACAGGTCGAGCTCGTTGACGGCGACATCCTCTGCGTCGCTTCCTCGGTCTGGTCGAAGGCGGCCGGGAACCTCAGGTCGCTCGACGAGTGCGTGCCCGGCGACAGGGCGATTGCGATCGCGGCGAAAACGGGGGAGGATCCCCGCTTCATCCAGGCCGTGCTCGACGAGTCCGAGAGCCTGATCCTCGAACATCCCTTCGTCCTCTCGGTGTTGCCGCACGGGCATATCGGGGTCCGCGCCGGGGTCGACCAGTCCAACGTCGACGGGGGGCAGGTGATCCTCCTACCCCGTGACCCGTTGAACGCTGCTGCCGGGCTGGCAGACTCGCTCCTGGAGGTCTCGGGTGCCCGCGTCGGCGTGATCGTGACCGATACCTGCGGCCGGTCGTTCCGGCGGGGCCAGACGGGACACGCGATCGGCTGGTCTGGAATGACCGCGATCCGGGACTTCCGGGGCGAGACGGATCTCTTCGGTCACGAGCTAAAGATCACGGAGGAAGCGGTCGTGGACGAGATCGCCGGGTTCGCCAACCTGGTGATGGGGGAGAGCGACGCGGGGGTGCCGGCGGTCGTCTTCCGCGGAATCCCGCCGTGGACCGGGCATGACGACCTCTACTGGCGGGAGGGCGAGGACCTGATCCGCGAAGCGCTCTGTCGCGTCCATTCCGTCCGCCCGTTGCGCTAGTGGACCGGCAGCGATTCGATCCTACACCCTTCCATGCCGGCCAGCTGCCGGTCAAGACCGGGACCCGGGTTCATCAGGCAAAACTGTCCCGGCGCTTGTCAGGGACCTCTTTTTAGCCGGTTCGCTGGATACGAAGGCCGGCATTTCTCGAGCGATCGTCCTCGCGTTCGGGGACTGCCGGAAGACTCCGGGGACTCTGGGAGGAACCGGGAGTCGAGGGGATCGGTGCCCCGTGGAGGACCCCGGGTGTTCAGGGCTATCCTCCGGGGACGGAATTAGAGACAGGATAGCACCGGGCCTCGAGCCCGTTCCGAGGGGAGCGATGAAGGCGGCTCAGGGCCAGGCTGCCACCCTGCCCCTGTTCACCCTCGGAGTCTGCCGCGGCGATAGAGAGAGCGACATGGTCCCCCCGTCCGGCGGTCCTGGTGTTCGGCCGAACCCGGGCAGGATTTGACCGGATCGATGGCGGGAACATCCAGAACGGATCGCCCGCCCACTCCCGCAAGCACCTTCCGCGGTCCCGAGGTCGAGCCAGGTGCGACCCGACCTCCTGGCCGCTAATCCGGCGAACCCGGAACGCAGTCTTCGACCTGAGACTGGGAGCCAATCAACGAAATACCTTCGTGGCGAAAGGGCCGGGACATCATGCTGTCATCTTCGCGCACCTGGGGCGGTACCGGCGTCATGTCTCAGGGGTCGTCGAGCTCCAGCCTGGCGACAACATCTTTCAGGGATCCCGTGAGCCGCCGCCTGAACTCTCGTCGCGAAACCGAGCCGGCCCTGAACCCCTCCAGCACCAGGATCCGGTCTGCCTCCGCGACGAGGAGATCGAGCGCCCCCGCGGTGAAGACGACGGCCGTATCGCGCAACCGTTTCCGGTCGGTTGCGAGAATGGTGGAGAGAGGAGTCACCCCCGGTGCCGTGAGGGAGGACGGAACGAGAAGGTTGACGGCAGAACGGTCCTCGTCGAACGCCAGGAGGGGGGCCCTGCGGGAGACCGCCCTCGAGATCTGTTCGGCCATCGTGGTCGAGCCCGAGCCAGGACCGGACGCGGACCGGGGCGTCCCGCTGAGACCGGGAGGAAGGCGCCCGAAGAAAAGAGAGAGGTCGTCCGCGTGGTGGGCGTGTGACCCCGCCTCGGCGAAGACCGGGTCGTGCACCGTCACGATCCCCTCCCGCCCGTCTCCCGGGAGGTGATCGTCGACGCCGGACAGGATCGCCGAGAGGAGCGTGGACTTCCCCTCCGCGTTCGAACCTGCGATCGCGATGACCTCGCCCCGCCGGATGCCGAGCCCCGTGAGGGTCCTGCCGCTGGCCGGCAGCTCGACCTCGACGGGGTCGAGTCCTGGCGGACACCGGAACGGCACGTGCCCGTCGTGCATCGGCCCTGCGACGCGGTAATGGCAGCGGAGCCGGGTATACGTCCGCGCCGGGCGGCTCCCGTCCCCGACGAGCGCCACCAGCCCGAGTGACGGCAGGGACTCCCGGAGGCTCTTCTGGTCCAGGGATGCGATCCGGCCGGCCTCCAGCGCTCGGTCGGGGATCCCCCGGACCACCTCTCCGACGGCAACCGCCAGTGCTGCGAGGCTCTCTTTCACGCCTCGCACCGCCGCCGGGCTCTCGGGGGAAGAGTGCGGGAGGGCCCCGGTCAGGACCAGAGAAATACCGCCGGGATCAGCCTGGTTCCCGGACCCCGCCCGGAAGAGACCCGCCCCGATCGCCTTCGGAGAGGCGATCAGGGTGTACGGCTCCACCGCAGTCCCGTACCGGTTCGGGTACGCCGTTCCTCGACCGGCCAGGGGATCGAGGCGGATAGATGCGCCGGGTTCTGTCGCGGCTGCCTTGATCGCCTCGATCGCGACCGCGACGGCCCCGTCCATCCCTCCCTGGTGTGAACCTCCGCCGCCCAGGTCGCGGCTGATGCGGACAGGGAAGCTGAACAACAGCGCGGAGCGGTCGAACGCCGGCACGATGTAGGCGTTCACGCCCGGACGCAACCTCTCCCGCTCCAGGGACACACCGTCGGCGTGTATCGACGAGAGAACGGGGTCGAGCCGATCAGACCACGAGACCGGGGGCAGTAGAGGTCACCTCCGGCAAGGAGCGCTCCCCGGCGGGAACCGGGACAGGATCGTACCGCTGTCCGGAGAAAGACCAGTCGACCGGAACCCCCCTGCCGGGTCGACCGGGGCCGAACCCCGACCGGGGTCCCCTCCCGTGCACGCCCCGGGGCGCGGGGGCCGGTCCGAGCAGGGTGCGGGTGGACGGTCGTGGCTTCGGGCGAGAGCATGAACGTGAAGACGGCGCGGGGGGGACCGGGCACGGTCACCCTCCCGGCGTCCGGCCAGGACGTCCGGCTCGAGGGGGTCGACTTCGATACGAAGCATCGTCTCCTCATCACCCCCGGTCTCGAAACCGATGCAACTCCCCACGTCTCCAGGCCCCAGGGGGGCAGGCTCGAACGGCACGACGACCCGGGGTGTTCTGGCGACGCGGGCCTGGCGGTTCCATGCGCACCGCGGGGTCGACGCGCACCCACTCCTCGCGGTCGTGGACAGGCGGGGTGACGTCCGTGGTGCCTCGATCGCACCACGACGGCAGGTCCGGGTCGCGCCGTCCCCCGTGGTGACTCCGCGGCGCACGGCGCGTCTCTGGGATCCCGGGACGCCGGGAGCGGCGAGGGCGGCGCGGAGCGCGCCTGACTGGCAGGGGACTCCGGACGCCTCGTCCTCGAGACGGGGGCCGTTGGATCCGGATCCAGGCAGGGGGGCACCCGAACGGGTCCCTTCATTCCGCATGGACTCCAGACAGGATCTTCCTCCTCGTCCGCACCAGGCCCGTCTCGGATTCGTGCCCCGCAGCATGTCCGGTACGCTCGACTACCCGATCGTGCTGGCCGGAGGGAGGCGCGAACCAGCCGGTCCGGGACTGTTCGCCAACGGGGGTGGGCTTCCCCCGGACCGGGTTCTCCTGCGAGGGGGGAACACGCACAGTCAGAACTCCCGCTCTCCCCCGACACCCCCATAGAAGGACCCGGATGCTCCTCCTGCACCGTGAAATCCGGGCGTCGAACGTCGAGGCATCACGGCTCAAGGTCACCTGCTCTGGCGGTCGTCGTGAGTGTAACCGGGGCCCCGTGCTCGGGCCAGGAGTCCAATACCGTCATCATGGCAAGCTCCAGCGGGTTCACGAACCGGTCCTCCGACGCGGGGAGCCGGCGGTTGCTGCAGGATCCCGTACCGAGACCGGCAGGAGGAGCGGCGCGACTCCACTTCCGGACCCATCCCGACAAGGGCCCCGGTCCCGCGACGGGTTGATTCCTGGACCAGGCTCCGGGCACGCCTGAACAGGGTGACGGTCTGGGGAGTCAGGATTGCACCCCCGGCGACCCCTGCCTTGAGATGAGCTCCCGGCTCCGCTCGAAGCAGTACTTCGCCTCGTCGTCCTGCCCCAGCCGGGCGAGGGCGAGCCCCTTGTTATGCCAGGCTGTGACGTCCCGCGGATCGATGTCGAGTGCCTTCGTGAAGGCTTCGACCGCCTGGGCGAGGCGATCGAGCCGGGCGAGGCAGACGCCCTGGTTCACGAGGACGACCGGCACGGACTCGTTTATCGCGAGAACGCGATCGTAGTTCTCGAGGGCCTCTTCGAACCGCCCGATGTCTGCGAGCGTGACCCCCAGGTTGTAGAGTGCCTTCGGATAGACGGGTTCGAGAGCGAGAACCGCCCGATAACAGTCGATCGCCTCGTCGTACCGTCCTTCGGCATACCTGACGTTGCCGAGAATGAAATGGACCTCCGGCCGCTCGGGAGCGAGCTGTTCCGCCTTGCCGAGAGACCGCGCGGCGTGTTCGTAATCGCCGTACCGGTAGAGAACGACTCCCTGGACGAACCAGGCGTCGGGCGATAGCGGGTCCGCCGAGATCGCCTTCGAGCAGCAATCGAGCGCCTCGGGGAACCGACCCATCCGGTCGAGGGCGGAGGCGCGGAGCGCGAGGAGGAACGCGCCGGGGGAATCGCCGAGGAGGTCGAGCGCCTCGTTGTAGCGCCCGAACGCGACCGCCGCTGCTGCCTTCTCAAGGATCCCGGTCATCGAAGCTCGACCACCTCCGCGGTGCGATCGTCAGTGTCGAGGAGCGCCACGGTCGGGTATTCCGCCAGTATTCCCGAGACCGTGCCGGGGTTGATGACGAGCGTCCGGCCCTGCCACCCGGTCCCCGGGCGGTGTGAGTGCCCGTGGACCACATAGTCGAAGCCCTGGGAGGCCACAAGCGCCTCGAGGAGCTCGCGCTGGTGTCCGTGGAGAAGGGCGATCTCGGATCCCTCGACCTCGATGCGGGCGAAATCTCCCCGAAGCTCGAGGTGGTCGTGCTCGGCGAACCGCTCTGCGAGGAGCACCCGATCGCCGTCGTTGTTACCAAAAACCCCGATCAACGGGACCGAGAGAGGTGCGAGCCACGGGACAACGAACGGCGAGACGTAATCACCTGCGTGGAGGACGAGGTCTAGATCCGCGCGGTTCAGCCACTCCACCGCGTGCCCGACCATGCGCTGCCGGTCGTGGGTGTCTGAGATGATCCCGATCCTCATGACGGATCCGGATTGGCACGGGGTCCTGATATGGTTTTTCCCCGGGGGGATGACTGTAGAGTCTCGAATTCATTTCACTCACACAACCACCTCTGTGCGTGCCCAAAGATCCGTTCCGGTGGCAATTGTTCAAGGAAGACCGTTGCGGGCACCTTATAGTCCAAACTGGCATGAGGTTTGATTCTATTCTGCCAGTCGACGACATCGTCCATGGAAAAGCCTGCCGCGATCAACCGGTCGATCTCCCTGAAAAAGCGTTCGATCTTCCCGTTCGTCTGCGGA
>JAAYEG010000047.1 GCA_012728895.1 Methanospirillum sp.
AAACCTCATGCCAGTTTGGACTATAAGGTGCCCGAAACGGTCTTCGTTGAACGATTGCCGCCGGAACGGATCTTCGGGTACGCACAGAGGTGGTTGTGTGAGTGAAATGATTCCGAGATCCTACAACGCGAGAACCGTTTCACAACGTTTATACGCTTCCTCCCTGATACTTTCTCAAGGTATCCGGATGGTGCGGGTCGAGCTTCCTCAAAGGTCGGCAATCGCCGCAATCTCCGTCTTCTTCCTCTTTAGATAGGGAGCCTGCCAACCGGCTCCCCCGTATCGTTCCTCTCCGACACCTCCCGGTATCTTCAATCCACCTTCCGGTGATAGCTCATGTTCGGTATCAATGATCCACAGATCGTGCTCGGCTACGTCCTGTCCCTCGGCTTTACGTTAGCGTGTATCGTGTACGGCCTCTACAACGGCTATCGGAGCGACGTCCATGGCAGTTGACATACCGACGCTCGTCGTCGCCACCGCGCTCTACCTCGCGGCAACGATCGCCCTCGGCTACTTCGCATACCGGCAGACAAAGACCAGCGAGGATTATCTGATCGCTGGCCGTAAGCGCCATCCGGCCGTCATCGCGCTCTCCTACGGTGCGACCTTCATCTCCACCTCCGCCATCGTCGGCTTCGGAGGCGTGGCGGCCAACCTCGGCATGGGGATGATCTGGCTGACCGTGCTGAACATCGGCCTCGGCGTTCTGATAGCCTTCGCCGTCTTCGGTCGCCCGACGCGCAGACTCGGACAGCAGCTGGGCGCCGTCACGTTCCCCGATCTGATGGGCAAGCGCTACGGCTCCCCCTTCATGCAGTATGGAACGGGACTGGTCATCGTCGCCGCCATGCCCCTCTACACCGCGGCGATCCTTATCGGCGGCGCCCGCTTCATCGAGACCACGCTCGGGATCTCGTACACCGTCTCACTTCTCGCCTTCGCCGTGATCGTCGCGCTTTACGTCGTTTACGGCGGACTGATCGCCGTGATGTACACCGACGCATTTCAGGGCCTGATCATGCTGGTCGGGATGTCTGCGCTCCTCGTCCTCACCTATATCTACCTGGGGGGCGTCGGGAGCGCCCACCGCGCTCTCGACTCGATGACCGCCATGGTTCCGGCCAGTCTCGCGGCACAGGGCCACCTGGGATGGACATCCATGCCCGCGCTCGGATCCCCGATCTGGTTCACGCTCGTCACGACCCTCGTGCTCGGCGTCGGGATCGGCGTGCTCGCCCAACCGCAGCTCGTGGTACGGTTCATGTGCGCGAAAGACGACAGAACGCTCGATCGCGCTGTGACTGTCGGGGGTCCTTTCCTCCTGATGATGACCGGCGTGGCGTTCACGGCCGGCGCGCTCACCAACGTCTGGTTCCAGCAGACATCCGGAACGATAGCGGTGACCGCCGCTGGCGGCAACATCGACGCGATCATCCCGCTCTTCATCAACCAGGCGATGCCCGACCTGTTCATCGTGATCTTCATGCTCACCCTACTCTCCGCGGCGATGTCGACCCTCGCCTCGCTCTTCCACGCGATGGGCTCTGCACTCGTCTGCGACGTCTGGAGCCGCGGTCGTTCCTGCGGGCGTTCGGTGAGGGCCAACCAGATCGGTTGCCTCGCCATGATGGTCGTCTCCATCGGGATCGCGTTCCTGATGCCCGGATCGATCATCGCCCGGGCGACGGCGATGTTCATGGGGTTGTGTGCCTCGGCATTTCTGCCGGTCTACGCGATGGCGGTCCTCTCGAAGCGGCCGGAGTTGCTCGCCGCCAAGGCGAGTTTCATCGCCGGTGCCGGTGCCTGGCTCCTCTGGACCGTATTCGTCCATGCGGCGGAGGCGGTCCCGATCGGCATCTCCCAGGCGCTCCTCGGCGTCCCGACCCTGCTCGGCGCCCCCTGGAACGTCGTCGATCCCCTGGTGGTGTCGCTCCCGCTCTCGACCTTCGTGATCGTCGCGGTGCAGGCGCTCTGCCAACCGCTCGGCACGCCGGTTTCCGGATCCGAACCGGAATCCTGACCCCTTTTTACCGCAGACGATAGCGCCTGAGGATCTCGGTCCGCAGCGCATCGATGGGGTACGCGCCGGTGATCCTTCCGACGAGAACCCCCGAATCGAAGAGAAGGAGGGTGGGAATGGCCGAAATGGCGAATCGGCTGGCCGCCTCCAGGTTCTCATCCGTGTTCAGCTTCGCGAATGCGATCCTTCCGGCGAACTCCCGGGCGAGAGATTCGATAACCGGCCCGACGCGCCTGCATGGGCCGCACCAGGGAGCCCAGCAGTCGATCACGAGGTACGGATGATTCTGTAACAGCCCGTCCAGGTTCATCCCTGTCGCGATCATCACGCCCGCGACGGGTTCAACGGGGGCCTGTGCGGCCCGGGAAGCGAGCAGTTCCCTCATTCGCCGCTCCCGGAGGCGGGCGATCTCCTCGTCCATGAAGAGAGGGTGCGGTCGGGCTATATATGGATACTGGGGTGGAGGGAAAGTGGGGGATGAAGGGTCTCGTGATCCCGCTACATCCGGCTAAACGGACGCAAACAGGCGCCGGCGGTTGAAGATCCAGGGGACACACCGTCCGCTATCACCGGGGGAGACGAGCCTGCCCCGGGAGCACGCCGCAGGATCGTCCGAGAGCGCTCCTGCCGGCTTCCCAGGGTCGGCAGGGACTCTACGATCCTGCAGCCTCCTGGCCGACGACCAGGACCGCCGCCGGGGGACGCATCGGTCCGGCCACGCGGCGGGTCTTTCCGTCCCGTCCCCGAACCCTCAATCGGCGCATCGCCACCGGACCGTGCACGTCGTTCGGGTGCTGTATCGCACCCTGCCTGCACGGGGGGCCGGAACAGCGAATTGACGCCGGGGAGCCATGACCGGGGGACCTTGGGTCGATCGGGAACACGCTATGGCACCCTGGCTGGGCGATCGGAGACGGGAGATCTCCACCGTGCCGTCCCGGGATCGACCGACTGCCGCGACAGTTTCCAGCAGTTCGTGACCTGCTGGACCCTCCCGTCAGCTCCGATCCCACAGACCATCACGATGCTCTTTACCGGGTTAGGGGGGGTACGGAGTCCCAGAAGCGACCCCGGAGGCTCAGAGTCGGTCCCCCGCAAACCCGCAGTCCGGTACCCTGCACCGCGTTCTGAAACGGTTCCCCTAGCACAGTCAGGCCCACGGAGCGCTACCGGACAGCACGGTCCCCGGACCAGCGGGACGGCCTCCCGCGCGCCCGGAATTATGGACCGTGCGATCTCTCCCGGCATCACCATGGACGACGCCGGCTCCCGGCAGAACCGGAGATCGCCCCGTGTCGTGCAGGACGTTCGGAGCCCCGGGCGGTCTTCGTTCGACGGTTGTCACCGGCAGGTATGCTCTGGTCCGGACCGGTAAAGCGGGCGATCGAATCGAACCCGGATCTCTCCATGGAAGGGAGAGATGGATAGATATTTACCACGGAAGCGCCCACGTTAGTCCCCGAAGCGAGGTAGGGTAGTCAGGAGATCCCGACGGGCTCATAACCCGTAGATCGATGGTTCAAATCCATCCCTCGCTATCGTATCTCTCTGTTTTTTTCGAGGAGAACCATCAGCGCATCCCGGGCAGTCCGATGCCGCTGAAGACCTCGCGCAACTCCGGGTCTTTCCTGAGCAGGAACAGGTAGTACAGCCCGCATGCTCCGATACCCACCACCAGCGGGAGGATCATCGGGGCCCCCGCATACTTGAGGGCGCCGAGGAGCGCAGCCACCGGGAGAAACGGCAGCAAGGCTTTACCGACGATCTGCGCGGTGCGCCGGGCGGGTATCCCCGAAAACATCAGCAGACGGACGCAGAGAAAACCGTAGACCACGATCCCCGCGACCCCGAAGAGCAGGATCGAGAGGCGGGCCGATCCGGTCAGGCCCCCCGCGACGATCGCAGCGAAACGGGTGATGAAGTTGGCGATATTCATCGTGAGGCCGAACCCCTGCTTCTCCTGGACCATGTAGATGGTCGAGAGAGGCGATGAAATAAACCAGACGAGGGCCCAGACGGCCAAGAGCTGCGTGTACAGCCCAGCCTCGGCCCATGCCGTTCCGAAGACGACGCTGAAGAGCTCCCTGCCTATCAGCGCCAGGGTCAGCATGGGGAAGAGTCCGATCCGCAGCAGGATCCTGAAGACGGGTTCGGTGAGATCCCCGAGCCGTCCGTCGCGCTCCGCGTTCGAGGCGCGCTGGAAGAAGACCTGCTGGATCGCGCTGCCGATCAGGTCCATCGGGAGCACGATCAACCTGAAGGCCAGCGAGTAGTACCCGACCTGGACAGGCGAGAAGAAGACCGGCAGGAGCAGGGACGGAAGCTGCCACGACGAGACGTTCAGGAGACCCGACCAGGACTCGAAGAGCGGGAACTTTCTGTACCGAACGAGCATCGAACGGATGCCCGTCAAGGAGACGTGCCTGGAAAACCGGCGCCGGTCATCCCGGTAGATCTGGGCGCCGAGCACGCCCGTCGCGACGCCCTGGCCGAAGGCACTCGCCCCTATCAGTGCGCCCCCGGTCGCGGATCCCCCGAACCCGGCGGCCAGCTGCCCGCCCGTGATCGCGACGGAAGAGACGACCCGCGCGACCGAAAGCCTCCCGTACCTGCGGGTTCTGGAGTTCCAGTAGTTGAGCGCAGCGAAGAGCCCCGTGACAAAGACGAACGGCGCGACGAGCCAGAGGTTTCCGGCAAGACCCGGCGCGTTCAGGAACGTGACGATGGCGGACTCGAAGAACAGCATCACCGGGAGGGTCAGCAACGAGATTCCCGTTACGATCGCGCAGCAGAGCGCCAGGAGGTTGACCGCGTCCCGCTCTTCTTCGGGAAGCATAATGGCGAACTCATACCGGAGGCACGAGACGACCCCGAGCACCTTGGTGATCGAGGTGAAGATAGCGAGCAGGCCGAAGGCCTCGGGCGAGAAGAGACGGGCGAGGATCGGCGAGGCGATGATCACGAGCGCCTGGGAGACGGTCGTACCTGAGACGAGTTTCAGGACGTCTCGAGAGAACCCCTTCCTCCCTTCCGTGCCCTGCTCCTCGTCCTGTCCGGACTCCACCGGCACCGTTTCAGCGCTCACGCAGGTGCTCCGCCACATCGGTGCCGAGCACGTAGAGCCCCCGACTTCCGCGGTCCCCGACACGTCGCGCGGGAACGCCCGCGATCGTAATCCCGGGCTCCTCGAACGATCGGTTCACGACCGAGTTCGCGCCGATCGCGATCTCGTCCGCAATCCGGATCGGACCGTAAAGCATCGCTCCCGGCCCGATGTAGACATTGTCGCCTATCGTCGGGGCCGCGTCATCCGTCCCTGCCTGCGTCCCGATGCTGACGCAGACATGGATCCGGCAGTTTGCTCCGATCCGGACATTGCCGTTCACGACGATCGTCCCCCGGTGGGCAATCGAGAGGCCCGGCCCAAAGACGTTCGGTGGGATCGAGAAACCGAGGAGCAGGGAGAGGCGGTGGAACCGGAGCCAGAGAGAGGTCAGGTACAGCCTTCGGACCGGGGAGACGGGTTGGGACCCGTGATACTCGATCTTCCGGAGCATCCGCTCGAAGCGCCAGATCTCGTCGCCGAAGAGCCGGGGGCGGCGCCCGGTCTTGCCGAGCGCGGCTTTGTCTGCCTCCAGATAGAATTCGTACTCTTCTCTCGTCTTGATAGGCACCAGATAGGCCCTCCCTCTGCCTGCCGTTTCCCAAAATATACGCCAGAATAGTAATAAACTCACCCGCTCCCGTCGCGTCCCCACGGGCAGCACAACGACGATACCCCTTTATCGCGCTACCGACCATCCTTCTTGAACGACGTTGCCGGCGGCGGATCCGTCGCCGGGGAGACGACGAGGGGGAGATCTGGCTTGAAAGTGCTTGCATTCGGCGCGCACCCCGACGACCTGGAGATCGGGATGGGCGGGACCATCGGCCGGTATACGGCGAAGGGCCACGAGGTTCTGATGGTGGTCGCGACCGTCCCGAACCAGAAGGCTGAAAGGATTGGGGAGGCAGAAAAAGCAGCCGCTCTGCTCGGGGCGGAGCTGGTCGTGATGGACGTGGTTCCCGACCAGCTGGTCTTCTCGCGCCAGCTCGTGCGGCGGTTCGACCAGGTCTTCGGCGGGTTCGCGCCCGATGTCGTCTACACCCATTCGAACAACGACTCCCACCAGGACCATGCGGCCGTTACGAACGCAGTGATCGCTACCACGCGAAAAAACGACTGTTCGGTTTACATGTACGAACAAACGATTCCCGGAGGAATCGCGCCAAATCCGTTCCGCGCACAATACTACGTCGATATCTCCGACACGATCGGATCCAAGCTCGACGCGATCATGACCCACCACACCCAGCTCGATACCTACGGTCCGTGGTGGCTCGAGGGGGTCAAGGGGCGTGCGATGTACCACGGTTTCAAGATCAACGTGAAATATGCCGAGGTTTTCGAGGTCATCAAGCACATCGCGACGTGGTAGAGCCAGATAGTTACATTTATTTTATTGAAGTTTCATAAATAACTTCGATAATATATCGGAGAAGAACGATGCGGCCCGAAAAGATCATGGTTTTTACTCAGAAGGAGGAGGAGTTCGCAGGGCTCCTCATGAGCCTGGGTATAAAGCGCAACATCGCGAAAGTGCTTGTCTACCTGGCATCCATACCCGAGGCGACATCACGTGAGATCGAGCGGGGTACCGACCTGAGGCAACCCGAGGTCTCGATCGCCATGCATCGGTTGATCGATGAGAGATGGGTCGAGAGCCGGGAGTCGAAGGCCGAATCGAAGGGGCGCCCGGTCAAGATCTACCGGCTCTCCTGCCCGATCGGTGAGATCGTCGATGCGATCGAGGAAGAGAAGCGGGCGGCGTCAGAGAAGCAGCGAGACATCCTGCAACGCCTGCGGGTCATCACCACGCAGACCGGGGAGGCGTCGAGCCGGGTCTGACCACCCGACAGCCAGACCCGTTTCCGACGATAACCACCATCTTTTCCGAAAAGCCGGCGAAAAGGCCCGAGGCCACGACCCCTGGGATCGCCTCGACGGCAGACTCGAGCCCCGATGGGTCGGCGATCGGCCCGAACGACCAGTCGAGCACGAACCCGCCGCTGTCGGTCACGACAGGCCCGTCCTTGCGGGCCCCCTCGCGGACAGTTCCGGTCCCGCCGAGCGCCGCGAGCCTCCTTTCGACAAACGCACAGGCGTATGGAAGCACCTCGACTGGGACAGGGGATGAGAGGCAACCGACGAGCTTGGGCTCGTCGACCACGATCACGAGCCGGTCTGATGCTGCCGCGACGATTTTCTCGCGCGTCAGGGCCGCTCCGCGCCCCTTGATCAGGCGGAGAGCAGGGTCGACCTGGTCCGCTCCGTCGATCGTGAGTGCGAGCCTCGGGGCGTCGTTCAGGGAAGCAAGCGGAATGCCCAGCCTCCGGGCGCGCATGGCGGTCTGGTGCGACGTGGGAATTCCGACGAAGGAGAGCCCATCGGCCACCCGTTCGGCAAGGCGCTCGATCGCGAAGCGCACGGTCGATCCGGTTCCAAGCCCTATCGCCGCCCCGTCCTCGACCATATCGGCGGCCATACGCCCGGCGGCCCGTTTCGACGCCTCGTCTGCCATCACCCAAGGGTTAGCCCGAGCAGGGGATAAGCCTCTCCAGGCTCATCCCTCCAGGAGACGGCCGAGGGCCGGGCAGGCGACGGGCGCGGTGCAGTCGAGGGTCAGGGGTGTGACCGAGACGCGACCCTCTTTTATGGCGTGAACATCGGTTCCCGGCTCGGCGTCCTCGATGAGCGGGCCGTCGATCCAGTAGTAGGGGCGACCGCGCGGATCAAGCCGGCGTTCAACCCCGGTCGAGAAGAGTTTCTTCGCCAGCCGGGTGCACTCATAACCGCCGACCGGGTGCGCCGGGATGTTGATGTTCAGGACGTCGGCCCCGGTCGGGAACCCGAGCTGGAAAATGCGTTCGCAGCAGTCGCGGACGACGGCGGCAGCGGCGGTGAACGACTGGGCGGACTGCCGCGGATCGCCGAACTTATCGCCCTGGTCCTCGACCTGGAGCGAGACCGCAAGGCCGGGTACCCCCTGGTTCGCACCCTCGAGCGCGGCCCCGACCGTCCCCGAGGTCATGATCGATTCGAAGGAGAGGTTCTCGCCGATATTGATACCCGAGACGATCAGGTCGGGTGCGAGTTCCAGAGCGAAGAGCCCGATGATCACGGCGTCCGTCGGTTTCCCCGCGACCGAGTAGGCGGAGATCCCGTTGTGGCTGATCTCGTCGACCCTGAGCGGTTCGAAGATCGAGATGGAGCGCCCTACCGCGGACTGCTGGGTTGCCGGGGCGACCACGGTGACATCGGCGATGGAGGCGAGCGCGTCGTAGGCCGCCCAGAGCCCGACCGAGTTCACCCCGTCGTCGTTGGTCAGGAGCACGCTTGGACTCATCGCACTAGTGGTGGCCCGGTGACAGGATAAAGGGTACCGGCTGCCCGGGAAAAGCAGGTCGCGCCATCGGGTTCATCTGTGATGACCGTACATCTCTGCAGGATGAAGGCGTTCCTCGCAGAATACGCGTCAGCTGCCGGCGACCTGAAGGTCGCTGCGGAGGGGGCCGCGATGCGCGACGTGCTGACGAAGAGCTTCGAATCGATCGGCTACGAGGTCCTGATGCCGGAATCGTCGGCCTTTGACGACGAGATACGGCAGAGAGCGCCGGGATGCGACGTGGGGCTCGTCATCGCCCCTGACCACCTGCTCTACGGATTCACCCGGACCCTCGAGTCGGTCTGCCACAACATCGGCTGCGGGGCGATGAACGTCGCCGTCGCCGCCAACAAGCAGCGGTCATCCGCGATCCTCGCGCAGAACGGCGTGCCTGTCCCCGCAGAAAAGACGGAGGGGCGGCGCGTCATCAAGCCCTTCCGCGGGTGCGGCGCCGCGGGCGTGCGCCTCTCGGACGGGCCGGCAGACGAGGGCGAGTTCGGCCAGGAGTTCATCGAGGGCGAACACCTCTCCGTCTCGCTCGTGGGTTCCCGCGTCGTCGGTAACGTCTGCGAATACTGGTCGGGAGATCCTCCGCTCGCCATCGCCCTGAACCGTCAGGAGATCGAGATCGACCCGGAAGGCCGGTTTCATTACCGCGGAGGAGAGACCCCGATCGAGCACCCGCGCCGGGACGAGTGCTGCGCCGTGGCCATTCGTGCGGTCCAGGTGCTCGGGTGCCAGGGATACGCAGGCGTCGATATCGTCCTCGCCGACAGGCCGTACGTGGTCGACGTCAACCCCCGGATCACGACCTCCATCGTCGGGATCGCCGCCGTCATGCGGGAGGAGATCGCCGATGTTCTCGTCCGCGCCTCGAGAGGCGAGGGCTATTCCGAGGTCCATCTCGATGGCCGGGCCAGGTACGGGCCCGACGGCTCGGTGAGCCGCCTGTGATCGGCGTCGACGTCGGCGGCGCGAACCTCAAGGTCATCGACAACGGGGGCGCGGCGACAGTCCACTACTGCCCGCTCTGGAGAGGAGCGCCTATCGTCGACCTCCTTTCGAGCTACGCGGGCCAGGAGGCGGCAGTCGTGATGTCCGGCGAACTGGCTGACTGCTTCTCGTCGAAGGGCGAGGGGATCGTGTTCATCGTCGAACAGATCCGGGCGGTCCTCCCGGGAGCCCGGTTTTACGGGACCGACGGACGCTTCCATGACGGCCCGGATCCGTCCCTCGCGGCGGCCAACTGGCTCGCCTCAGCGGACTGGCTCCGTGAGACACACCCGGACGCCGTGCTCCTCGACGTCGGTTCGACCACGGCGGACATCGTCCCGCTCGGGGACTTCGGGGCCCTCCTGGGCCTCACCGACCTCCTTCGGCTCCAGCGGGGCTACCTGCGCTACACGGGCCTCCTCAGGACCACTATCCCGGCGATCGTGAGGGAGGTCGAGATCGAAGGGGTTTCGACCCCGGTCTCGTCCGAGTTCTTCGCCCAGACCGCTGACGTGCACCTGGTCCTCGGGCACATCGGGCCCGACGAGTACCTCTGCGATGCGCCCGATCGCGGCCCACGAACCAGGGAGGGGGGCCTCAGGAGGCTTGCGCGCACTGTCTGCGCGGACCTCGGCGAGATAGGCGAGAAGGAGGTAATCGGGATCGCGAGGCAGGTCTGGGAGGCGCAGCGCGACGAGGTCGCGAACGCAGTCCGTGCCGCAGTCGAGGGCTCGGGAGCCCGAGAAGTGGTGGCGGCGGGGATCGGAGCCCGGTTGTTCGCACCCGTGGTCGGGGGGCGCGAGCTGCCCGACCTGGCAGACGCACTCCCGGCTCACGCGGTGCGGGCGCTGGCCTGCAGGAACGGAGAGACCTGAACCACAGGGCGCTGGCTCGTCCGCCGTCCGCGTTCACGGGGAGGAGCTCGCTGATCAACACCCCCGGCGCAACCATCGTCTTCCGGGCCTGTCCGCTCCCCGTTCCCCTTCCTGCATGCAACGGGCTCTCAATACCGCCCGTCGGGGGTAAGGGGGTGCCCTGACCTGAGGACTACGGACGAAGAGAGGCGGAGGATCGAGACGGGTATCTGCATCCCGAAGAGCTGGGTGGTCGTGATCGGCGGAAGGGGCAACCGCGCATACGCCCGCACCGTCGCACGGTCGAGCACGATGCCGAGCCGATCAAGCGTGCGGACCACCTGGCCCGGGGGCATCCGCTCCGCGAGAACAGCGGCCAGTTCGACAATTGGGGAACCGTGACGGGTGCGCGGGTAGAAGGGCGAGTCCGCGTAGCAGAGCCGGCCGCAGCGGTTGCACCGGAACCGCTTCACACGGACACGGACATCGGTCGACTCGGAGCCGTCGGTGAGCAGCGCAAACCGCTTGGCGCGGTAGTCGTGAGGACGCACCTGTCCCCCGCAGTACGGACAGGAATCGAGGCGATCGAAGACCTTCCCGTCCACGGCAGCGATCCCGGAACGGACCATGTTGGCCATCATGGGGGCTATCGGGATGGGGCGGGTCATAGACGCACTGCGTTCTTGGACGCTGTATCGGATAAGGATATACGTGATGATCCATGGAAAGGGGGTTCGTTCGGCCCCGCCATCCACCGATAATTATCGTTTTTCGAGGTCAAACCAGTATAATTAAATAGGTTAACAGGATAGATGATACTCTGTTCGAGGACTCTCTATGGAGATGAAATACGTACCCACAACATGCCCGTACTGCGGCACGGGATGCGGGTTCAACCTTGTCGTCAAGGACGCCAAGGTCGTCGGTGTCGCACCATGGCACCGGAACCCGGTGAACGAGGGCAAGGTCTGCCCGAAGGGCAACTATGCCTGGGAGTTCATCAACGCCGAGGACCGGCTGACGACTCCACTAATCAAGAAGGACGGCACGTTCGTCGAGGCTAGCTGGGACGAGGCGCTCGATCTCGTTGCTTCGAAGCTGAAGCAGTACCAGGGCGAGCAGAGCGCGGCGCTCTCGTCGGCCCGTGTCTCGAACGAAGAGAATTACCTGATGCAGAAGTTCGCGCGGGTGGCCATGAAGACCCCGAACATCGACCACTGCGCCCGCCTCTGCCACGCCTCGACCGTCGTCGGCCTCGCCGGCGCCTTCGGCTCGGGCGCGATGACCCAGTCCATCAAGGACATCGCCGACGCGGACGTTCTCTTCATCATCGGGACCAACACACTCGAGCAGCACCCCCTGATCGGCCGGCGGATCATGCAGGCCAAGAAGCGCGGCGCGAAGATCATCGCGGCCGACCCGCGGTACACGCCGACGGCGAAGCTCGCCGACATCTACATGCCCTTCTACTCGGGCACGGACGTCGCGCTCTTCAACTCCTTCATGCAGTACATCATCGCGAATGACCTTCAGGACAAGGAGTTCGTCGAGAAGCGGACCAAGGACTACGACAAGCTGAAAGAGGTCGTGATGAAGCCCGAGTACTCCTTCGAGAACGTCTCGAAGATCACGGGCGTCCCGGCCGAGACGATCAAGGCGGCGGCGGAACTCTACGCGAACGCGAAGGCCGCGAACGTCCTCTACTCGATGGGCATCACCCAGCACACCGTCGGTGTCGACAACGTCAAGTCGGTCGCGAACCTCCAGATGTTGACCGGCAACCTGGGACGGCCCGGAACGGGCGTCTGCGCGCTCCGCGGCCAGAACAACGTGCAGGGCGCCTGCGACATGGGCGCGCTCGCGAACGTCTACTCCGGCTACCAGTCGGTCATCGTCCCCGAGATGCGCAAGAAGATGCAGGACATGTGGGGGATCGAGGACATCGCCGAGGGCAAGGTCGGCCTCCCGGTCACCCGGCTGATCAATGTGCTCGCGGACGAGCCCGGCAAGGTTAAGGCGGCCTACATCATGGGCGAGAACCCGATGGTCTCCGACCCCGACCTCCACCACGTGGAGAAGGGCCTCAGGAATCTTGAGTTCCTGGTCGTCCAGGACATCTTCTTGAACGAGACGGCGGCGCTCGCCGACGTCGTGCTTCCGGCCGCCTGCTACGCAGAGAAGGACGGGACGCAGACCAGCACCGAGCGGCGCGTCCAGCTCTGGCGCAAGGCGCAGGAGCCGCCGGGCCAGGCCAAGGCTGACTGGGAGATCATCACCGCCCTCGCCCAGAAGATGGGTTACGAGAAGCAGTTCCCGTACACGTCGGCCGAGGAGGTCTTCAAGGAGGTCGCCAAGGTCACCCCGTCGTACGGCGGCATGTCGTACGAGCGCCTCGGGATCGAGGGACTCTGCTGGCCCTGCCCGACGCCCGAGCACCCCGGCACGCCGATCCTGCACAAGGAGAAGTTCGCCCACCCCGACGGTCTCGGGATCTTCACGCCGATCGAGTGGAAGCCGCCTGCAGAGGTCCCCGATGAGGAGTACCCGCTGATCCTGACCACCGGCCGCTGCATCTGGCAGTGGCACACGGGCACGATGACCCGCCGTTCCCAGTCGCTCGAACGCGAGGAGCCGACGGGCTGGATCGAGATCAACCCCGAGGACGCGAAGGCGCTCGGCATCAAGGACAAGGAGATGGTCCTGGCCAAGACCCGCCGCGGCGAGGTCCAGGTGGGGGCCCGTGTGACCGACGAGATCAAGAAGGGCGTGGTCTTCATGCCGTTCCACTACATCGAGTGCGCGGCCAACTTCCTGACAAACAACGCCCTCGACCCGGTGGCCAGCATCCCCGAGTTCAAGGCGTGTGCTGTCAGGATTGAGAAGATCGCGGAGGCCTGAAGATGGCAGCGAAGGGAGACATGGTCTACGCCTGGACGACGGACGCGGACCTCCAGAGCAAGGCCGAGTGCGGCGGGGCAGTGACGGCCCTCCTCAAGTATGCGCTCGAGAGCAAGGCCGTCGATGCCGTCTTCGCGGTGCAGAAGGGCCTGGACATCTACGACGCCCAGCCGACCCTGATCACCGACCCGAAGGACCTCGAGAAGACCGCCGGGTCGCTCCACTGCGGGACCCTCCTTCTGCCCAAGATAATCAAGAAGTACCTCGATGGCGCGAAGGACAAGAAGATCGCCGTGACGGTCAAGGGCTGCGACATGATGGCCATGTACGAGCTGGCCAAGCGTGGCCAGATCAACCTCGACAATATCCTCATGATCGGGGTCAACTGCGGCGGCACGGTCAGTCCCGTGATGGCGCGGAAGATGATCGCCGAGAAGTTCGAGCTCGACCCCGACGAGGTCGTGAAGGAGGAGATCGACAAGGGCCAGTTCATCGTCGTGATGAAGGACGGGACCCACAAGGGGATCTCCATCGACGAGCTCGAGGATGAGGGCTACGGACGGCGCTCGAACTGCCGCCGGTGCCTGCTCAAGGTCCCGCGCCAGGCCGACATCGCGGCCGGCAACTGGGGCGTCATCGGCGACAAGGCCGGCAAGGCCACCTTCGTCGAGGTCTGCAGCCAGAAAGGCGCCGACCTCCTGACGAAGGCGGCCGCCGCAGGCGTTGTCGCGACCGAGCCCGCGAACCCGAAGGGGATCGAGATCCGCGGCAAGGTTGAGAACGCGATGCTCAAGCTCGGGAACAAGTGGCGCGACAAGGACTTCACCGCGCTCGGTGAGGGCGACGAGCGCCTGAAGAAGATCCTCGAGGAGACGAGCCGCTGCATCAAGTGCTACTCGTGCATCGAGGCCTGCCCGATCTGCTACTGCGTGGACTGCTCGACCAAGAACCCGGCACTGGTCAAGCCCGGCCAGATCCCGCCGGGTTTCATGTTCCACCTGATCCGGTTCAGTCACATCGCGGACTCGTGCGTCAACTGCGGACAGTGCGAGGAGCTCTGCGCGGCAGAGATCCCGAACGCGCTCTTCATGCACGCGCAGCAGGTGGAGCTCGAGAAGCTCTTCGGCCACAAACCTGGAGTCGACATGTCGCTGCCGGTGCTCGCCCTGGTCGAGGAGGCCACCGAGCGCAAGCGACTCGCGGCCACGGGTTCCGACCAGATCTACACCAACGTCTTCAACCCGCCGCCCCAGTAAGGGCGATAAATTTCCCCTATTTTTTCTCGGAGACGAGACGACCTGCCGGGAAGCGAAGCTCCAATCGAAGAGGATCCCGCGTGAATTCGAGCCCGATCCCATCGAGCAACAGGATCTCGCGGAGAAGGGCGAGGCGGCGCCAGGGGTTCCTGACGGAGCACGGTCTCCGGCCCACCGATTCTCCGGACAGGGCTTTCTCTTCCTCGTAAACGACGGAATCGCCTGCTTCCCGGACCGAGACGCGCATCCCCGACGGACGGGGGGCTACCGATGCCGAGAGGCAGAAGAGAACCTCGAAGAGCGACTCCAAGATGACGAAGACCGCGGGATCGGCGCCGAGGGTTCCCCGGAGATGGTCGAGATCGAGATCGATCCCACGAAGCTCCACCGATGCGGCGGCATCGCGTACCAGGAGAGAGAGGTCACGGAGCTCGGGAAGGCGCCCTCCGAGTTCCTGGAGGGCCCGGGAGTACTCGACGAGTGTCTCGATCTCGCCGGCGGCCGAAAGGGCCCTCCCGAGGCCGGCTGAGATCGAGGGGTCGTTGACCGAATCACGGGCAATCTCGATGTACCCCTGCACGATCATCAGCTCGTTCCTGATGTCGTGCCTGACGGTGCCGAGGACGCGCGGGAGCGCCGCGCCGGCGGACGGTATGTCGGACCCGCGAACGGGTTCCTCGGTGAGGACCTCGACCGCGCCGATGACGGTGCTCCCCCGGGTCATCGGTTTCGCCCGGACACCGAACGTCCGCCCGGCCCCCAGCGCGTCTGCCTCGAGAACGGCGGAGAGGCCGGCGCCGTCCTGCTGAACCCCCGAGAGATGGCGAGGCACAACGCCCTCGCGGCGGGAGAGCACGAGGTCTGCGAGCATCGGCCCATCCCGACCGATGAAAGGGAGGGCATGAGCCCCGTTCCCCCGGCCCACCACGTTCTCCGCGGCGGTGCCGGTCAGGCGGGCGATCGGAGGATTCCAGGCAAGGACCGTGCCGTTGAGGGCGAGCAGGTAGGCGGGAACGGGCAGCTGATCGATCGCTCCCACGACGCCTGGCTCCTCCATCCCGAGTGCCATACAGCGGTTAGAACGCGCTCGTCCATGACAAGCTTTTCGCAGGGATGCACGAAGATCGACCCCGTGATCTCCAGCGCACGGGGGCGTTCAGAACGAAGGAAAAAGGAGACTGTATTTCCCGACCGGCACTTAATTGACGATGGACCCCCCACATAATATGGCGTGAAGGGAAGACGGCAAGCAGGAGCGGTACGCCTCGGGCGCGACGGCGTTCAGCTCTACGAACAGAGCGGATATGGCCGTCCCCGGGGCGATGGCCTCGAACTCTCGCCTGTGGAAGCGCTCTACCTCGTCCACCGGGGGCGGCTCGAGCTTCCGGGAGAGACCTTCGAGAGCATGCTCGCGGACTTCACGAAGGACCCCGGTTTTCTCAGGAGGTACCTGGTCTACCGCGACCTGCGGGAGCGTGGGTACGTCGTCCAGATGGGACCCCACGATTTCCGGGTATTCCGCCGGGGGCAGCGTCCCGGATCCGGGCAGTCCCAGTACATGGTCCGGGTTCTCTCCGAGCGGGATCCCGTCTCGTTCGGCCGGCTCATCACCGAGGCAACGTCGACCGCTCATATGCGGAAGTCGCACCTTCTCGCGGTGGTCGACGACGAGGACGAGCTGACGTATTATCAGATCAAGCTCCCTGTCCTGTCATCACTCGGAAAAGTCGTGCCTGAGAGACCGGTGCCGGTGCACCGATACGGTTGGATCGTCATCGCGGACGGCGAGAACGGTCTCGTCCTGGAAGCGGCCGGATACGGGACGCGGCTCGACATCCAGCGGCTCAAGCTTGCGCCCGTCGAGGCTGTCCACCTGTTCGCATCCGGTTTCCTCGTCCCCGAAAACGGGGAAGATGGTGCCACGAGCATGGACGTATCGGAGGTCTCCCGGATCGACGCGGAGGCGGACGAGAAAGCGGCGGTCTATTCATACCTCAGGGACCGGGGATACGTCCCGCGGACCGGGTACAAGTTCGGTCACCACTACCGGGTCTATGCCGCGGGCAAGATACACTCGGAGATGCTCGTCCATGCCCTTTCCGACGGTGCGAGCCTCCCGATGTCGGTCATCTCCCGTTCGGTCCGGCTCGCCCACTCGGTAAAAAAGAAGATGCTATTCGGCTGCAAATGTAGTGAAGGCATCTTCTTTGTCGAATTTGCACGCATCAAGTTATGAGATGATCCATGCCAGAAGCTCTCGACCCCTGGGCGAACAGCCAAGCGATTGACACGAGACGACTCTTCGAGGAGTTCGGGATCGAGCCTATCGAGCCGCTTATCGACCTGCTGCCGGAGGTCCCCCCCTTCGTGCGCCGGGGCATCGTCGTCGGCCAGCGTGACTACGAGCCGATCGCCACGGCGATCCGCGACCACAGGCCGTTCCACGTCCTGACAGGATTCATGCCCTCTGGCCGCCCCCACCTTGGTCACCTCCTCGTGATGCGCGAGGTGGTCTGGCACGTCCGGCAGGGCGGTCACGGGATGATCGCGATCGCGGACCGTGAGGCGCACGCGGTGCGGGGAACCACCTGGGACGACTGCGAACGGTACGGCCGCGACTACCTGGCTGCGCTCTACGCTCTCGGTTTCACGGGCGAGGTGTACTTCCAGTCGCGCAACAACGCCCTGAAAGACCTCGCCTTCGAGGCAGCGACGCGGGTCAACTTCTCTGCGCTCACCGCGATCTACGGGTTCGCGCCCGAGACGACGCTCGCCCATGCGATGAGCGTGATCACCCAGGTCGCAGACATTCTCTATCCCCAGGTTTCGGGCGAACCTGCTCCCACGGTCGTACCCGTGGGGCTCGATCAGGACCCCCACATCCGTCTCACGCGGGACGTCGCGAACGCGCTCCGCTTCTTCAGGGTCGAGAACCGGGGAGACCACGTCTCGGTTCGCACCAGGAACGCCCCCGACGGGGCGCTCCAGGCGGTCGCCCATGCCCTGCCGGGGTCGAAAGCGTACCAGGGGCACGTCGACATCCGGGGGGTTCCGCACCCGGTCGTCGAGGAGGTGGTCCGCGGGATCGAGCGGGAACTCGGCGGGTTCGGCTTCTTCCTCCCGTCGGCCACCTACCACACCTTCATGCCGGGGCTCTCAGGCGGCAAGATGTCCTCGTCGATCCCCGACTCCTCGTTCGGCTTCCGCGAGCCCCCGGCAGCGGTCCGCAAGAAGGTCATGAGGGCGCTGACAGGCGGCAGGACCACCCTCGAGGAGCAGCGGCTCCTCGGCGGTGAGCCTGACCCGTGCACCGTATACGAGCTCAACCGGTTTCATCTCTGCGAGGACGACGGGGAACTTGCGAAGATCCGGGCACGATGCATCGCGGGAGAGATCACATGCGGGGCATGTAAGAAAGAGACCGCCGACCGCGTGGAGACGTTCCTCGCGGACCTGCGCGAGCGGATGGACGCGGTCGAACACATCGCCAACGAGGCCTGATTCCGTGAAGACGAACACCCTATCCCTCAACGAACGGCGGCTGCTGGCCGTTCTCGCGCCGCTGGGAACAGCTGATGCAGCTTCGCTCGGAAACGCCCTGGGGGCGTCCCCCGACGCGGTGGTCCAGTACGCAGGCCTCCTCGCCGAGAACGGCGGTCTCGCCCGTGTCGAACGGGTCGTGGATACGACATATGCCCTGACCGACGAGGGACGGAGGTATGCGCTCGACGGGCTGCCCGAGCGGCAGCTCCTCGAACTGATCGGGGAACGGCTTCTGATGGCCGACCTGAAAGCCCATCCGCTCGCCTCGATCGGCATCGGCTGGCTCAGGCGGAAAGGGTGGGTCGCCATCCGCGACGGGACGGTGGAACGGGTCGGGAACGCCCCCGAGGGGGACGACGAACGCGCGCTCAGCCGGCAACCGCTGACTGACGGTCCTGGACTTCGCGGGCTCATCAGGCGGGGCCTCGTCACCGAGCAGGAGACCGTCGGTTACCGGATCGCGATCACACCCGCGGGCCGAGCGCGTGTCGAGGATGGGCTCGATCTCCGGGAGGAGATCGGCACGATCTCGCACGAGATGCTCCTCACCGGGGAATGGCGCGGTGCGCCGCTCAGGAGGTACCGCGCGGACCGGCTCCCCAGGCGCGTCGTGCCGGGCAAGATCCACCCGTACCAGCGCCTGCTCGACGAGATGCGCCGGATCCTGGTCGAGATGGGGTTCGTCGAGATGGGGGGCGACCTTATCCAGCCGGGTTTCTGGAACTTCGACGCGCTCTTCCAGCCCCAGGACCACCCGGCGCGCGAGATGCAGGACACCTTCTATATCGGCGGGGAGGCAGGTCTGCCGGAAGGCTGGGAGAGGATCCGGGCGATGCACGAGCACGGCGGCGAGACGACATCGATCGGCTGGGGAGGGACGTGGGAGCAGGGTAAGGCGCGGCAGCAGGTCCTCCGAACCCACCTGACCCCGCTCTCGGTCAGGCACCTTGCCGCGCACACGGCGCCGCCGGTCAAGGCGTTCGCGATCGGGCGGGTCTTCCGTCGCGAGGCGATCGATCCCACTCACCTGCCCGAGTTCGAACAGGTCGAGGGGATCGTGATGGACGAGGGTGTCACGTTCTCCCACCTGCTCGGCTTTCTCCGCGAGTTCTACCACCGTCTCGGTTTTACCCGGGTCCGGTTCCGCCCGGGATACTTCCCCTACACCGAGCCCTCGGTCGAACCCGAGGTCTTCGTCGAGGAACTCGGTTGGGTCGAGCTCGGTGGGGCGGGGGTCTTCCGCGAGGAGGTGACCGCCCCCCTCGGGATCGGTTGCCCGGTTCTCGCCTGGGGCCTGGGGGCTTCGCGGCTGGCGATGCTCAGGCTGGGGCTCAAGGATCTGCGCCAGCTCTACCGCTCCGACATCGACTGGTGCCGTGAGAGCCCCATCTCGCAGATCGAGAGGAGGCGCTGACCGATGCCGGTGATCACGCTGCCGTATCGCTACCTCGAACGTCTCGTCGGGCTTTCACGCCAGACGATCGTGGAGCGCCTGCCGATGTTCGGTTCGGACATCGAACGGCTGGAAGAGGACCACGTCGACGTGGAGTTCTTCGCGAACCGCCCGGATCTCTTCTCGACGGAGGGTGCGGCGAGGGAGCTGCGCGGCTTCTTGGGGATCGAGGAGGGGCTGGCCTGGTACGAGATCGTGCCCGGGCCCGTCTCGTTCTCCGTGGATCCGGGACTTGCAGGGATCCGGCCGTTCCTGGGCTCCGCCGTTGTGCGCGGCCTCTCGCTGGACGAGGAATCGATCATCTCGTTGATGGGGCTGCAGGAGGCGCTCCACTGGGCAGTCGGACGGGGGCGCCGCAAGGTCGCGATCGGGCTCCACGACCTCGCGCGGGTGACGCCCCCGTTCCGGTACCTGGCCTCCCCGCGTGATAGAAGGTTCGTGCCGCTCGACCTCGACGAGGAGATGACGATGGAGGAGATGCTCGAGCACCACCCGAAGGGGCGCTCCTTCGCACACCTCGTCGCCGAGGCGCCGCGTTTTCCCCTGATCGTCGACGCCGACGATCAGGTACTCTCCTTCCCGCCGATCATCAACGGCGAGCTGACCCGGGTCTCGGAGACGACCACCGACGTGCTGCTCGACTGTACGGGTACGGACCGGCGCGCGGTAGAGACCGCGACGAAGATCCTCAGTGCTGCGCTGGCCGAGGCCGGCGGGCGGCTCGAGACCGTCGAGATCGACGGGATCGTCACGCCCTCGCTCGCCCCGACCCTGCGCGAGGTCTCGGTCGGCGAGTGCAACCGGCTCCTGGGGCTCGACCTAGACGCGGGTACAATGGCGGATCTGCTCAGGAGGATGCGCTTCGGCGCCGAGAGGGTGGGCGATGACCTGGTCCGGGTCGAGGTTCCCTGCTACCGGGCGGATATCATGCACGACTGGGACGTCTTCGAGGACGTCGCGATCGCATACGGGTACGAACGGTTCGAGGCCGTCCCGTCGAAGACCGCGACGATCGCAGAGGAGCAGCCCGTGAGCCGGCTGAAGCGGGAGGTGCGGGAGGCCCTCTGCGGCCTCGGGTACCTCGAGACCATGCCGTTCGTGCTGACGAGCGAGGACGTGCTCTTCACCCGCACGCGACGCGCGCCGGCGCCGGACCTGCTACGGCTGCTCCACCCCATATCGGAAGAGCAGTCCGTGGCCCGGACGTCGCTCATGCCGCTCCTGATGGAGCTCCTCGAGTACAACCGGTTCCGGGAGCTTCCCCAGCGTCTCTTCGCGGTCGGTGAGATCGTGCACGGCTACGGGACCGGTCTCGGCACGGCGGCCGTCTCCTGTCACGGCGCGGCAGACTTCTCGGAGGCATACGCCGTCGCGGACGCCCTCTGCCGCGAACTCGGGCTGGGTTATTCGGCGGTCGAATCCGACGATCCGGCGTTCATCGAGGGCCGGCGGGCCGAGCTCGTGATCGAGGGTGTGACGATCGGGGTTTTCGGGGAGATCCACCCCGAGGTGCTGGATGCGTTCGGACTCGACCACCCAGTGGCGGCGGTCGAGATCGATCTCTCGGGATTCGTCTGAGACGGGGCGGCGACGGCACCCGGCGGAAGGGGCGTAACCCTACGAGGCATCGCCGGGTGGACGGAGTTCACACGCACGGAGAAAGAGCTCAAATGAGGCGAGATAGAGCACCTTGACCGGGTTGGAGAGCGCCCCCCTCCGGCTCGCATCGAGCATTTCCCGGATTACACCCCCGTCGAAACATCCGGTTGTCACGCTGTCACTGAAGATATGGAGATCCCGCTGGAACTGATCATGCGCGGGGTCATCACTGAGCATCGGCCCTGTGTCGATCGGTTTTCGAACGCCGCGCGAAAAAGAACTGATACCCTGCGAGGCGGTGTAAACCTGATTGCGTCTCAGGAATGCTGTAGATGATAGTTCGGAATACTCAGATTTCACCGCTTTGAATGAAATCTCTTGAGCTTCGGTCCTCCAGTCCTTGTGGAACCCCCCCCCAGCCTTTCCGCACTATCGGCTCGCAAAAGCTTCCGCTCAGCGCGTTCTTTTCCCTGGATAGTCCGGAGCTGAAGGAGGTTGCTATTGAAGCATGCAATCACGTTTGCGAGATGGCCCCGTGTCACCGTTGTGACCAGCACGAGGCCGGCGTTGAAGTGCCGTTTGATCACCGCGCAGGGTCGCTCTCCAAGGGCTCGTGTACGGCCGATCGCCCGGTTTCGTCGTTTCTCCCTGATGGAGAGCGGATGACACCGGAGAGCCCGATGTATGGTCTTGTCCATCGAGGCCGCCGGTTTCACGCCGAAATACCCCTTGTCCCGGTAGACCGTCTCTCCCGGTTTCGAGAGGTTGATACGACTGTCACGCAGTGACGCAGTTGTTGTTGTCACTCGGCGGATCGAATGCCACTCCTTGTCGATGAGGGTGTGAAGTGTATCCCCGAACTGACTCTTTTTCCCTTTCTTCCGCCCAGGTGCCGTCCCGGCTTCGCCGGGTCCGTGCCTGATTGCCGCGTGTCGTATCAGCGGTCGCATGACCGGGATCGGCGTAAATGAACGTGGCATCCTGGATCACACCCCGGTGAATTTTCAGGCCGCGGGCATCGAGCTGCTGCTGGAGGCCGGTCCAGAGGTCATCGATCATGCCGGTGTCCACCAGGCGGTTCTTGAACTCCCAGATGGTTGACCGATCAGGGATCATGGCAGGATACTCAATAAAACGGGGGAACGAAATTCGGTCCCCAGCCTACCGTTCGAGCGCGTGGTCGGAAAGACCATGCCACTGCTGCAGCACGAGCAGTTTCATGAGCACGATCACATCGGTGTGAGGATCGCCGCTCTGGTCGGTGTCACTCTGGTTGAGCGTGGACAGCCGGGGACGAAACCGCTCCCAGTCAATCAGACTCTCGATCTCATTGAGAGGGTTACCACGGGCCGCAATAGCCGCATATTCCTGGTGGAGAAAGAAGTGCCCGAACGTGCTCACCCAGAAAGATCGATAGAAGAGTGGATAGAGGTGAGCTGGGGGTTGTCGCTATTCTCGACGATTTCTCACCACACCCATCTCGTTCGGAAGGCACCCCTTTTTTGGCAGAGCAATTGTAATACATCTACTGGATTGGGAACTGAGAGCATGAATGAGGTCTCGTGATGTCTAATAAACTCGGTTGTAACCGCTATTCTGATGCATCGATTGAGTCATCTTGGACCACCAGACCTTCACATCAACCTCGAAGATTTTCTCGAGCATCGAGAGTAGGGATAACGGTCTTCGACAAAGAGAGGGAGTTATGCGAGAGGCAGCCCCGGTGGAGAAGGCGGTCACCGGTCTACGCTACCATGCTGAATCTCAATACAGATTCGCCCTGCTTTCCCCCCCCTCTCGACATATCAGAATCGCGAGATACTGTCATGCCAGTCACCGATAACCATCTGTTGGAAATGACTACCGGTGATATCGGATGATCGCGATCGTTCTCGGCACCCGGCCTGAGATCATCAAGATGTCCCCAATCGTGCGCGAATGCGAGAGAAGAGGGGTCCCCCACTGTATCATCCATACAGGGCAGCATTATTCGTACGAGATGGACCGTGCCTTTTTCCAAATCCTCGGGCTGCCCGAGGCCCGGCATAATCTTGCCGTTGGATCCGGCCCCCATTCTGCCCAAACGGGAAGGATCATGACGCGAATCGAGGAGGTTTTTATTGCTGATCGGCCCGAGATTGCGCTTGTTCAGGGGGATACCAACACCGTTCTCGGTGGAGTCCTCGCCGCGTCGAAGATCGGGATCCTGGTGGGACACGTGGAAGCTGGGCTCCGGTCTTTCGACCGTACCATGCCCGAAGAGATAAACCGGGTTGTAGCAGACCACCTCGCCGACCATCTCTATGCACCAACGGAACGCGAACGGCGATATTTACTCGACGAGGGGATAGACGATGCGAAGATCTGGGTTACAGGAAACACCATAGTCGATGCTGTTCACCAGAACCTGGCGATTGCGAGGCGGGAGTCGACGATCTTAACATCCCTGTGTGTAACCCCGCATGACTACGTCCTCGTTACAGTCCACCGTGCTGAGAATGTGGACTCCCGCTCGAAGCTGGGCTCCATCCTCGCGGCATTGCAGCTGGTCGAAAAGGAGTTCGATAGGGAGATCGTCTTCCCGGTGCATCCCCGGACCCGAAAAATGATCGCGGGGTTCGGGCTTGAAACAGACGGGATCCGGATGGTGCCGCCCCTGGGGTACCTCGATTTCCTCAAACTCGAAGAGCAGGCATCCCTCATCCTGACTGACTCGGGGGGCCTGCAGGAGGAGGCATGCATCCTGCACGTTCCCTGCGTGACACTTCGGGAGAACACGGAGCGGCCCTCGACACTTGACGTGGGTGCAAACCTCCTTGCGGGCACTGAGACGGATCGAATCATCGAGGCATCCAGAACGATGATGACACGGGCCCGTTCATGGAAAAACCCCTACGGCGATGGAACGAGCGCTGAAAGGATCATCGGACTCCTTGCTGGATAACTCAAAGGGAGATCGCTCCCTGGTGATATCAGCGAACCCGTACTTGTTGCAATCATGTAACCTTGCCGCAATTCATATCCGAGAAGAGGACCATTACCAAAATATTTATTTGAGTAAGTGCATTCAGGATTGATTGACTCCCTCTAGAGGGATGGAGACCGGATGTCGCACGAAATATCCGGCGATACGACATGACAGGTGTACCGGGGAGACACCACAGAGATGACATGGTTATGAGTTCCAAGCGGGTTTTAGTCACGGGGGGTGCTGGATTCATCGGCACGAACCTCTGCAACGAGCTGCGCCGAAGGGGCCACGAGGTATTGGCAGTCGACCTCCTCAATAATGATCGGGACGGGTACGAGAGGTGCGACGTTCGGTTTTTCAGGCAGCTAGAAAGGGTTTTTGAACGGCACACTTTCGATTATGTTTACCACCTTGCCGCTGAGTACGGACGATGGAACGGCGAGGACTATTACGAAAACCTCTGGCAGACGAATGTTGTCGGAACCAAGAACCTCCTCCGACTGCAGGAGCGGCTCGGGTTCAGGATGATCTTCTTCTCGAGCGCGGAGGTTTACGGGGATTACACCGGCGTAATGTCCGAAGACGTTATGGTCAACAACCCGATTCAAGACACCTACCAGATGAACGACTACGCGATTACGAAGTGGGCAGGCGAGCTGATGTGTATGAACTCGGCGACCATGTTCGGCACTGAAACGGTCCGTGTCCGTCCGGTCAACTGCTACGGCCCCGGTGAACACTTCACCCCGTACCGAGGTTTTATCCCGAAATTCATCTACCACGCCCTTTTCGATCGTCCTTACACGGTATACCGCGGTCATAAACGGATCATCGACTTCGTCGAGGATTCGTGCAGAACGTGGGCGAACATCGTTGATCGCTTCATTCCTGGAGAGGTGTACAACGTGGGGGGACGACCCGAATGGGAGCGCAGCATCCAGGAATATTCAGATCTGATTCTGGAAACCGTAGGACGGGACGACGCGATCGTCACGTACGAGGACGGCGAACCGTTCACGACACAGATCAAGACGATGGATTTCTCAAAATCCGAAAGAGATCTTGGGCACAACCCAGCAGTGTCGCCTGAAGATGGGATCCGACGAACCGTTGATTGGATGAAGTGGTATTACCGGATCGAGGGATGAGTAGCATGGAGTCGTTCGGAAGCTTTTTCAAGAATAAGAAGATCCTGATCACAGGTGGGGCCGGTGCCATTGGCGGGCAGCTCGCGAGACGGCTGGTCGAGCTGGGCGCAGGGCGTATCGTAATCCTCGACAATCTGTCGTCATCCTACACATGGAACATCGCCCGGGGCGGAAACGTTCAATTCATCGAGGGCGACATTCTTGACGAAGAGAAACTTCGCTGGGCCTTCAAGTGCAGGCCCGAGATCGTCTACCACCTCGCTGCTCACTTCGCAAACCAGAATTCGGTCGACAACCCCGAAACGGACCTGATGGTCAACGGTGTCGGCATTCTCAAGGTTCTTCAGTACGCTCAGTTGACCGGCGTCGAGCGTTTTGTGTACTCTTCGTCAGGCTGCGGGGTATATGGACTCGACTCGAAGATGCCATTTGAAGAGCACGACGTCTCGATCCGCCTCCACACTCCGTACCAGGTGACAAAACTTCTCGGGGAGCTCTATACGAATTACTTTTACAGCATGCATGGTCTCCCGATCGTCAACGCCCGGTTTTTTAACTCGTATGGTCCGGGGGAGGTGCCGGGCCAGTACCGGAACGTCATACCGAACTTCATGTTCTGGGCAATGAAGGGCATCCCCCTGCCAATTACCGGTGATGGAACAGAGACACGCGACTGGACGTTCGTTGGTGACATCGTCACGGGCCTCCTTTTAATGGGAGTGCGGGACGAGGCTGTCGGGGAGGCATTCAACCTCGGGAACGGGCATGAGCAGCACGTGATCGATATGGCGAGCAGGATCCTGGAGTTGACCGGAAGCGAAGCAGGGATTACCTTCACACAACGACGAGACTGGGACGTAAAGACAAGGCTCCTTTCCTGCATCGACAAGGCCCGGACGCGTCTCGGGTACGAGCCGAAGATCCCCTTCGAGCGAGGACTCGAGCGTACATACGAATGGTTCGTCGACAACTGGGAGAACATCAAGAGCTCCGCCGAGTTTGCTTCTCCTGCACCCTGAGCATGGAACCCCGGAACAACCGGACAGACGCTTCTGTTTTTTTAACGGGAGTTGTTGCAGGTTCCCCGAGACAAGTTCTAGGTCTGGTTGAAAGAATGAAGGAGTATAGTGGCAAACTAGTCACCAACCTCCTTCTCCAATAACGCAGGGATGCGCTTCAATTTCACTTTGTCGCTCTCCTTTCTGTGATTATATCACCAGACGTATTCACCCAAATACAAGTATAATTTATCTTGACGAATACCTCCATTTGCCGAGAGTTTTCTCTTCAGATATCCCCAGAATCCTTCCAATCCATCGATATGATTCCCCTTGCCATCACTATACTCTCGATCTCCACGATTTACCAGCCGAAGGACAAATCCGCGCGATGCACGGCCCTTATACGCCCGCCACATGTCTGAGCAAACGATCGACCCCTTCCGCACCTCGCTCGAAATGAGCGGCTGGAGGGTTGCGGCATCGACTTTCTCGACAATCTCTGCCCAGACCAGTCCATTCCGGCAGAGAATTCCAAAGACCGGTTGTTTCTTCGTTCCTCTCCCTCGCTTCGTCTTCTGGTCTCGGATTGACGTCCGCTCGTTCTTCCAGTGACCGCCGACGTACGTTTCGTTCACCTCGACGGTTCCGGAAAAGAACTCCGGGACATCCTTGACGAGACCCCGCCGTATCCACGCGAGGGCTCGTAATACCCGTTTTCGGTCGATCCCGGTCCAATCCGGAATGGACTAGTTACTCTGTTCAAGGAGGAACCAGGTGATGATCCCATTCCATTGATCGCTGGTCAGGTACACGGAAGACGGTGTGGCGTGAAGTCGTAGCGACACAGAGAACACCGGCGTTTCCCAGTGCCCAGACGATACACCTTCGCACAGTGACATCGCGGGCAGACGATCCGCGTCATGAACCCCCTCCTAAGAGATAGGGGTTGGTGGTTACAATGACTCTATGCCCTTATTAATAAGGATACTCTTCGACTCGCTCCATGCCTGGATGGCCTGGAGCCCGTTCTCGCGACCGAGCCCGCTCTGTTTAACGCCGCCGAAGGGTACCTCGGGTGGGACCTTCGTATGGTGGTTCACCCAGACGATCCCGGCCTGGAGCCGCTCAATCGCATCGCGTGCTGTCCTTGGATCGCTGGTCCAGACCGACGCCCCCAGGCCGTACGGACTGTCATTGGCTAGAGCGATCGCCTGGTCCATATCGGTGAACGAAGTGACGGGGAGAACCGGTCCGAAGACCTCTTCGCGGAGCAGCCGGGATCCGGGTACGACATCCATGATCAGGGTCGGCTCGTAGAAATTACCGGCGGCGAACTTGTTACTCCGGGGCACCTGTCCGCCGCAGAGCACTCGTCCCTCTTCCCGCTCGACTGCCTCGTCGACAAGACAGGCTACTCGTGTCCTACCAGAATGGCTGTTCATCGGCCCGATGCGTACTCCCGGGTCAGTGCCGCGCCCCATCTGGAGAGCTGTGACCGCGTTCTCGAGACGGGCCTCGAGAGCGGGCGCGATAGACTCGTGGACAAAAAGACGCTTGACCGAGGTGCAAACCTGGCCGCAGTTGTAGAACCTGTGTGCGACAGCCCCCGAGATCGCACGGTTAAAGTCCGCATCCGCGCAGATGATCATCGGGTCCGAGCCCCCGAGTTCGAGGGTGACTCGCTTGATCTCCTGCGCTGCGAGCGAGTAGATTCGTCTTCCAGTCTCCAGGGAGCCGGTGAACGATATCTTCCTTATGCGTGGCTCGAGCACCAGAGCTTCTCCCACTTCCTCGCCTGCACCCGTAACAAGGTTGAGGGCCCCCGCAGGCAAACCCGCCTCACCGAGAATCTGCGCGAGCGAGAGTGGTGTCAGTGGAGCTCCTGACGCGGGCTTGAGGACAAGCGTGTTTCCCGCCAGAAGGGCTGCGCCGACCTTCCAGCCGAAGATCAGGGCAGGCATGTTCCACGGGATGATGGCCCCCGTGACCCCAATGGGTCTGCAAAGGACGAACGCATCGATGCCTCCCGACAGGCGATGGAACTCGTCGGCCGCGTTCGCCGAGATACCTGAATAATACTCCAGGACGTTTGCGGTTCCGCGGATCTCGTCGGTTGCCTCACGGAGGGGTTTGCCCTGCTCGGCAGTGAGCTGCCTGGCAAGCTGGCCGACACGTGCTCGAACCAGGGCGGCAGCTCTCTCCAGGACCCTTCCCCTCTCCCTCATGGTCCGCGCAGACCATTCCGGGAGCGCCGCCTCAGCCGCTTCGACAGCGGTTCCGATGTCCTCCCTGGTGCCCAGGGGTAACCGCGCGAGCACCTCGCCGCTCGCCGGGTCGCGGACCTCGAATGTCATCTCAGTCTCCTCCCCATCTCCTTTTCCGCCGATTCACACGGAATGCCTCAGGTGCCTGCATCCCAGGCGGAGAGATACCGAGCCTGTTCGTCGGTCAGGCAGTCTATCGCGATACCGAGAGCCCCCAGCTTTTCTCTGGCGACGGCCTCGTCGATCGATGCGGGAACCTCGTGGACCCCGGGGGCCAGTCTCTTGCCGTGCTTTGCCACGTATTCAGCAGAGAGGGCCTGCAACGCGAAGGAGAGGTCCATCACCTCGATCGGATGCCCCATCCCCTTGGGAGTGGCGAGGTTCACGAGCCGACCCTCGGCGAGGACGTGGATGCGCCGGCCCGCGAGCGTGAACGTCTCGATGCCCTCGTGCTGTTCTATCTCGTCGGCAAGTGAACGGAGCCCGTCGAGGTCGATCTCGACGTTGAAATGGCCGGCATTGGCCAGTATCACGCCGTCATTCATGCTCGCGAAGTGCCGTTTCCCTATCACGTCGATATCCCCCGTCGTGGTGACGAAGATATCGCCGTACTCAGCAGCTGCCTCCATGGGCATCACTTCGAATCCGTCCATGTGGGCCTCAAGCGCTCGCCTCGGGTCGACCTCGGTCACGATAACGCGAGCTCCCATCCCCCTCGCCTTCCTTGCGAGACCACGACCGCAATAGCCGTACCCTGCGACGACGAGCCGCTTCCCAGCGATGAGCACGTTCGTTGTGATCATCAGCGATACCAGGGCGGACTCGCCCGTACCGTGGACGTTGTCGAACGATCGCTTCATCGGGGTGTCGTTCACGGCGATGACAGGGAACTCGAGCTTCCCCTCAGCTGCCATTGCCCTGAGCCGGTGGATACCCGTCGTCGTCTCCTCGCACCCGCCGATCACACCGTCAAGGAGCTCGCGTCTGGTGGTGTGCAACCGGTGGATAAGGTCCATGCCGTCGTCGATGGTCACCGTCGGCCGGGTGTCGAGCACGCGGTCGATCGCGGCGTAGTACTCGTCGACCGGGCAGGCGTGGCGCGCAATGCACGAGATTCCCTCGAAAGACCCGAGCGCTGCCGCGACGTCGTCCTGGGTCGAGAGGGGATTGCAGCCCGTGATCGCCACATCGGCCCCGCCGGCAGCGAGCGCCATGACGAGGTTCGCAGTTTTTGCCTCGACGTGGAGTGCCATCGCGATCTGCTGCCCCTCGAGCGGCCGCTCTACTGAAAAACGCTCTCTGATCGCACCCAGTACCGGCATGTACTGGGCGGCCCAGGCGATCTTCCGCGAACCCGAGTCCATGTCCGTAGAGGTGGGCGGCGGGCTACTTGAATCCATAACCCTCAAGAGCGTCGACGCCGATCAGATGGGTACAATGGTGCTGACCAAGCGGATCATCCCGTGCCTTGACATCAAGGAAGGGCGGGTCGTGAAGGGCACGAACTTCATCGGTCTGCGGGACGCTGGCGACCCGGTCGAACTCGCTGCGAGGTACAACGAACAGGGTGCCGACGAGGTGGTCTTTCTCGATATCACCGCCTCCAGTGAGGGGCGCGGCACGATCGTCGAGGTGATTGAGCGCGCGGCCGACCAGCTCTTCCTACCGCTCACGGTCGGCGGCGGGATCCGGAGCACCGACGACATCCGCCTGATCCTCCGAGCCGGTGCCGACAAGGTGAGCGTGAACACGAGCGCCGTAGAGCGGCCATCTCTCATCAGGGAGGCGGCGGAAGCCTTTGGCACGCAGTGCATCGTCGTTGCTATCGACGTCCGGCGTAACATGGAGCCGAATCCCATCGCCACGCCCGTCACTCAGGCCGACGGCCGGTCATGCTGGTACGAAGTGGTGACATACGGAGGCAACCGCCCGACCGGGATCGACGCCATCGCGTGGGCCCGGGAAGTGGAGGCCCTCGGGGCGGGGGAGGTGCTTCTCACGAGCATGGAGACCGACGGTACGAAGGACGGCTTTGACCTGCCGATCACGGCCAAAGTCTCGGAAGCGGTTGGCATCCCGGTGGTCGCGAGTGGCGGGGTTGGTAAGCTCGAACACTTCTACGACGGGCTCGTCATCGGAAAGGCCGACGCCGTCCTCGCCGCCTCGGTCTTCCATTACGGAGAACTGACCGTTCGCGACGTGAAGCAGTATCTGGCAGGGCGGGGCGTCCCGGTCAGGCCCTGACGACCTTCGACGGGCGTTTACCCCCTGCCAGGTTCCACGGACGCCTACACCCGGGCTCTCGGCATGCATCGCAGCTCCTGGGTGATGAAAGTTGCTCGGGTCGATTCTACCGAACTCGATGCCTGATCGGACCGTATCGTCAGGTACTGTCTATCAAGGTAAGCATCCCCCATTTAGGGTCGGGTGTTTTCGTGCCAAGCACCGGGGATAGAGCACTTTCTATGGTAGCGTAACGAAAGTGCTGTAAAAAATGAATGGCCCTGAATCCCACCTAGTATTGGGAAAAGGAGAAGACAGGGCCATGATCCCGTTATCGGTTCTCGAAGATTATCAACAGTCCGATGGTATGCGGAACCTCACTACGTGGTTCCTGAACCTCGTGATGCAGCTGGAAGCGCTTCACCAAGCCGGAGCCGATCGCCACGAACGTACGGCGACCAGGACCGCTCATCGGAACGGCACCCTCGACCGCTCGCTTCGGACCCGGTACGGCGATTACACCCTCACGAAACCGCAATTCCGAGAACGTCCGTTCGAAACCAACGTCTTCGGTCGCTACGCCTGTGTCGAGAAGGCCATGGTGAACGCGATCGCCGGATCCTATCTCCAGAGCGTCTCGACCCGGCAGGTCGAGTCGATCATCGCCCATCTCGGAATCGATCAGCTCTCGCCGTCGTCGGTCTCCCGTATCGCCCAGAACCACGACCGGGAGGTGCAGGAGTTCCTGGCGCGGCCGATTGAGCATCCGATCCCGTATCTCTTCCACGATGCCTCGTACTACACCATCCGTGACGGCCCCCTGTATGTCTCGAAAGCACTCCTCGTTTCCGCCGGCGTCCGTGAGGATGGGTATCGTGAGCTTCTCAGCCCCACGATCGCCGACTGCGAGAACGAGGCGTTCTGGTCCGGGTTCTTCGACGAGCTGAAAGAACGGGGCCTGACCGGCGTTCAGCTTGTCGTCTTGGAAGGCCATCGCGGTATCCAGGCAGCCGTGGCATCAGCGTTCAAAGGTGCCTCGTGGCAGATGTGTCAGGTCCACACGACCCGAGCGGTCCTGAGGAGCGTGCTAAAGAAGGATCAGCGCGAGATCACCGACCTGCTGCGGGAAGCCTGCGGCACCGAACGGCGACTCCAGGAGTGTGCCGATGACCTCGCTGGACGAGGATACACGAGAGCAGCAGCAACGATTGAACGGTTGCTACCCTGGCACCTGAATTACACGGCCTTTCTAAAGGAGCACTGGAACCGCATCCAGACGACCAACGGCATAGAACGGATCAACAAGGAAATCAAGAGGAGAACCCGAGTCGTGGGAGCGTTTCCTTCGGAGCACGCGCTCCTGCGATTGGCGGGATAGATCCTCAGGGACATCAATGACGAGTGGGTCACAGGAAAAAGGTATTTGTCGATGGAGGAGTGATGCAGATCCACGAATTCCGGGATCGAGGAAATTACAGCGATTCTGAAACGCTACCTGAAAATGACACTAAACCCATAAGATTATGCCATGATTCTCTTTTCTGCAGGTAGCGTCTCAGAAGTGCTGTAATTTCCCTCGGACCCTGTCTCCCCGGATCATCATCACTCTTCCATTAGCAAATATCTTTTGCCAGTAATCCACTCCTCGTTGATGTCCCTGAGGATCGATCCGG
>JAAYEG010000006.1 GCA_012728895.1 Methanospirillum sp.
GGACGGATGAGGAGAAGGCAGTCGTGCGCACGGCGACCTCGCGCGCCGATGCACAGCGCCTCTATCGCGATGCGTTCCCGGACTCGAAGCGCGGGCCCGGTGCCGCCGCGAGAATGTGGTACACGCTACGGGGGACGACATGATAGATACGAGCTGGTCCGAGGTGCGCGGCGCGATGGTCGCCGACTGGCACGCCGGGTTCAAGCTCGGCGAGATCGCGGCGCGGGTGGGGTGGAGTCCCACCGTCGTCTCTCGTGTGCTGCGGGAGCACGGCATCAACCCGCGCGGACGGCCGAGAGCGCATGGAAAAGCGCCCAGGTGGTCCGACGCCGAGCTCGTGGCGGTGGTGTTCGCACGGGACCAGGGCGACGCCCGGCAACGGTACCGGGCGCGGTTCCCCGAGTCGGGGCGAACCGACGACGCGATAAACCGACGGTACCACGTGGCGAAGCGGCAGGGCGAGGCGTCACCGGCGCTGCGGCAGTTGCGGGAGGGCGCGGCGTGACCTGCCCCTTTTACGTCGCCAGTCGGCACCCGTGTGCCCTCGGCGAACCGGACGGCCGGCACTGCGGGCCGAAGCAGTACCCGGTCTCGCCCTGCAACCTGGACGAGATCGGGCGCGGGGATGCGTGGCGGTCGATCTCTGGGTGGATAACGGCGCCCTTCGTAACGGTTGACCCTGAGGGCGATCTGCCGTGGGTTCGGTACGGCGTCCTTTCCGAGATGCCGGCTCCGCCCGAATTGTTCGCCGCCGTCGGGTGGTCGCCGTGACCGTCCGCATAACGGCGGAGCAAGCCGCCGGGCTCGGGCTCGACGTGACCGTGCCGAAGAAGGCGAAGTACCACAACCGGCCCAAATGGGTGGACGGGATCCGGTTCGCGAGCACGGAGGAAGCGGACTTCTATAGCTACCTCAAGATCCTCAAGAAGGCCGGGGAGGTCACCGACTTCGTCGTCCAACCGCCATTTCCACTTCGGCCGGCCTTCGAGAAGCACGGGATCAAGTTCCGCGCGGAGGTCTATTTCGCCGACTTCACCGTCAACTATGCCGACGGCCGGCGGCGCGTCTACGACGTGAAGGGCGAGAAGGGGTCACAGACGCCCCTTTTCCGGTCGAAACGGGCGAATTACACCTATCTGTACGAGGAGCCCCTGTACATCGTCACCCGGGACGGGAGAGGTTGGAAGGAGTCGCTCGAATGACGACCTCCAGAATTATCACCGGGGACGCCTGCATTGGCTCCAGTGGAAGCGAAGGGGTCGATGAGACACGAAAGCGGTGACAGAAAATGCAATTAGAAAGTTTTATCCATTCTCTGGTGAAAGGGATTGTTATGGGAAACTATCGGCGGACGGCGTCGGGCGAAGTGGTCGTACAGGTGACCACGCTGATCCCCGTCGCGGTCGCGGAGAAGCTCGATGAGCACCTCGTGAAGAAGTCGGCCCTGGCCCGAAACCTCTTGATCGAGCACGTCAGGAAGACCTACGGGGTGGCCTGAAAATGGGGGCGATCGTGGTGCGATCTCCGGACTCGCACGTCCACCATGCCCGGTGGAAATGCGTACTGTCTGAACTTCTCTCCCAGAAATGGGGAGCGTCTCACGAGAAAACGGTTCGCACCGGACAGAACAACAGTACGCAATGCGTACTGTTTGATCTTTTTTCCCACGGGACGAGACCCCGGGCCGTCGAGGGGGCCGTTCGGCCTCCTCTGACCTCCATTTCCGGGGGCTTGTTGTATAGATTGCTTTTCAATCTATATATACTCTCTCTAAGAAAAATAACGGCGCTCCGGCCTCTGGTGTCTCCGGAAAAAAAGAGAAGTTCAAACAGTACGCATTGCGTACTGTTGTTCGGGGGCGTCCGAACATGAAACCCCGCCACACAACCGTAAATCTCGACGACGAGAAGGTCGCACGGGCCCGCGAGATCGGGGGGTACGGGATCCTCACAACGATATGCACCATTGCCCTCGACGACTTCCTGGCGACGTGCCCGATCTCGGGGCTCTCGGACGAGGCCCGGATCGAGATCGAAGAGATCCGGCTCAAGATCAACCGGGAGCGAACCAGGAAGCGGATCATGGCCGCGTGTATGAAGGAGGTCGCCGGCGGGCACATGGGAGTCGTGGCGAAGTTCGGCCTCCGCCGGAAGCTCCTCCAGGAGATCACCCAGGCCGCGCGGGAGTGGTGGTACGAGAAGTTCCAGGTGCTCCCCTCGGACCCGGAGATCCACGCGGCGATCAAGGAGTATTACGTTGACAATCAGCCCGACCTCGACGTCCTCCGGGGCGAACAAGTACAGAGGACCATGGAGGACTACGTGGCAACACACCTGGAGATGAAGACCGCGCCGGTGACAGTCATGGGCCGCGACATCGGCGGGGCCCGGGAGGACTGCGAGGTATGACGGCCGACACCGACGCCCGCGACGAGGGATCCCAGGCCCTCGACGCCCTCTTCCTGGCCGTCTCGACGGAGCGCGACGTCCCGTCCCTCTGCGAATATCCGGCCGCCACGGTGGCCGCCGCGAAGGCCGCGATCGCGACATTGACCGCCGAGGTCCGGGCGACCCGTGACCCGGCCGCCCGGGACACCATCGACGCGATCACCGAGCACCTCGCCGACCTGGCCCGGTTCCGGGAGGAGAAGATCCTTCACCTCCGGGACGCCCCGGCGCCTCTCACGGCCTCGCCGGCAGAACGGATCGCCCACGCCGAGATCGCGGCCACGATCGCCAGGCTCCGGGGGACCGCGTGAACCAGACTCAGTGACGGGCCGAAGCCTTCGCGGCGACCATCCGCGCGACTCTCGAAGAGGACTATCCAGCATGACCGACACCGAACCGATCGCGCTGACGGAGCGCGAGATGGACTATTTGACCGAAGACCGGCTCGACACCGAGCACGTCACGGGCGAGTTCGACCTGGAGATAGAGGAGACGATCGTCGGCAAGGCCCGGTATCCGCGGACCATCAAGGCCGCATGTAACCCGGCCCTCCGCGTCACCTGTTGCGAGTTCACTCCAAACAACGACTACCGGGTCAACGACGGGGCCGGCGAGTTCGTCCCGACCCATGCGTTCATCATCCAGGATCTCGGGGCGGGTACGGTCAATATCCAGTTCGGGACGGTTAACGCCGTGAACACACCGGAGGCCGAACCGTGAGCCCGTTCTGGCGGTATGCCCTCCTGGCCCTTCTCGCGGTCGTCCTCCTCCGTGCCATGGGGGCCGCGCCGTCGCTCGCCCACGGGCGCGTCCCCGTCTCAGCCCCCGCGGGGGTGTCACCGTGAGCCGCCCGTCGGAAGGCCAATGGGCGTGCGCTCTCGCCCGGGAGACCGCGAAGCGCTCGACCTGCCTCCGCCGGCACGTCGGGGCCGTCCTCCTCGACCGGCTCGGCCATGTGATCGCGACCGGGTATAACGGGGCGCCCGTGAACGAAGACCACTGTACCACATGCCTCCGCGAAGAGCTCGGCGTGCCCCAGGGGACGATGTATGAGATCTGCCGGAGCGTGCACGCCGAAGCCAACGCCGTGATCCAGGCGCGCCCGTGGGCGAGCGACGGCACCCTCTACCTCGCGACCATCGACCCGAAGACCGGGGAGGTCGTCGAAAACTGGCCGTGCTCCATGTGCGCCCGGCTCCTGGTGAACGCCGGTGTCCGGGAGGTCTCCATGCTCCGGCCCGACGGGTCGATCGCAACCGACACCCCGCATACCTTCCTCGGAGTCGTCCGGAGGGGAGAATGAGCGACCTCCTCAAGGTCCAGGGGCTCGGGCGCGGGGACTATCTCGTCCACGTCCCGGCAGGAGTCCGGCCATGACCGAACCCATAACCTACCCGGGAGAGGCCGGGTTTATCCCGCCGCCGGCACCCGAGGGCGCCGAGCGCTTCACGAAGGCAATCGCCGATGTTATCGCCTATGAAAAACTCCCCCCGACGACCCGGTCCTGGGTCAAGAGCGTCGACGGCGACGTGGCGATGGTCTGGATCCTCTGGCCCGTGAGCGAGACCCCGGCCCCCCTCCGCTTCCGGATCGAAATGCTCGGGGACGAGAACCTCCGGTGGCAATGGATACCATGACCGACACCACGCCCTGCGGAATCGTCACGGACGGGCACGACGTTTGCCTCGCGTGTGCCTCCACGACCTGCCCCAGGGCCCACCACGACGGCCGGACGTGCTCGGGAGGGTGTACGCCGTGCCGATGCGGGAGGGGGGCGAAAGCATCACAATGCATATAATGCTGCGTACAATAATGCACCATATAGGAATGCACCACTATGGCGGGACGCGGAAAAGGCAACGAAGCACAGAAACGTGCGGAGATAGCCGGCCGGAGAGCAATCGTGGCCGAAGAGTACCGCAAGAAGAAAACCACCCGGCAGATCGCCGAAATGCTCGGGTGCGACCACACCACGGTCGTCCGGGACGTCAAAGCCATTATCGCGGAACGCCGGAAGCACGCCCAGATCGATATAGAGGACGCGCTCGCCAACGAGATCGCCGGCCAGAACGCCTCGGAGGCGAACCTTCTGGCGATCGCCGAAGACGAGGAGCAAACCCCCGCGACCCGGATCGCCGCGGAGGCCGCTCTCGTCCGGGTCCGGGGCGAACGCGCGAAGCTCCAGGGCCTCTATGCCGCGCAACGGGTCGAATTGACCGGGAAGGACGGCGGGACCATTGACGTCCGAAACTATCACGCCGAGCTCGCTTCGGTCCTCGATAAGGTCTTTACCGCCGGAGCTCCGCCGGCCGTTCATGGAGAGCCTGAGCCCTCAGGCGGCGAAGAGGCTGGCGACGGATTGGGAGATCCTCTTAGCGAGGGACAACCAGCTCCCACCTGAAGGCGACTGGACCAAGTGGCTTTTACTTTCTGGGAGAGGAAGCGGGAAGGCCCTCGCGCTCGACACGCCCCTCCCGACTCCCGGCGGATGGACGACCATGGGGGAGGTCCGGCCCGGGGCCCGCCTCTTCGACGAGACCGGCGCCCCGTGCACCGTTACGGCCGTGCACGAGGTCCAATTCGGCCGGCCGTGCTACCGGGTGGTCTTCGATGACGGATCGGCCATAGTCGCCGACGCGGGGCACCTCTGGCGCACAACGGCGCGCGCCACGGGCCCGGCCACGGTCACGACCGATGAGATCCGCGCCACCCTCACCCACGGGCCCCGCGGCGACTTCAACCACTCCATAGACGGCCCGGGAGACCTCTGCCGCGCGATCGTCGCCGTCGAGCCCGTCGCGTCCGTCCCCGTGCGCTGTATCGTGGTGGACTCGCCCTCGCACCTCTTCCTCGCCGGCCGCTTCATGGTCCCGACCCATAACAGCCGCGCGGGGGCCGAGTGGGTGATCAAGACGGCCCGCAATAACCCCGGGTGCCGGATCGCCATGGTCGCCAGGACCGCGGCCGACGTGCGCGACGTCATGATCGAAGGCGACTCGGGGATCATGAACATCAGCCCCGCCGACTTCACGCCCCGCTACCGGCCGAGCATCCGCCGGCTGGAGTGGCCGAACGGGAGCCAGGCCACCCTCTTCAGCGCCGAGGAGCCCGACGCGCTCCGGGGCCCCCAGCATCATTTCGGGTGGTTGGACGAGATCGCGGCGTGGTCCCACCCCGAGGCTTTTGAAATGTTCCTCTTCGGCCTCCGGCTCGGCACTCACCCCCGGGTCGTGATCACAACGACCCCGCGGCCGACGAAGATCATCAAGGATCTCATCGCCGACCCCACCTGTGTCACCGTCCGGGGCTCGACCTACGAGAACCGGGCCAACCTCGCGCCCGCCTACTTCTCCCAGATCATCCGGAAATACGAGGGGACACGCCTGGGGCGCCAGGAGATCAACGGCGAGATATTGGACGACAACCCCGGGGCCCTCTGGACCCGGGCCATCATCGACGCCAACCGGGTATCGGCCCTCCCCGAGCTCGTCCGGATCGTCGTCGGCGTCGACCCCGAAGCGTCCAGCGGAGAGGAGTCCGCCGAGACCGGGATCCTCGTCGTGGGACTCGGTGCCGACGGCCACGGGTACGTCCTCGACGACGTGACGATCCGCGGGACGCCCGGGGAGTGGGGCGCGCAAGCCGTGAGCGCCTATTCCCGGTGGGAGGCGAACAAGGTCGTGGGCGAGGTCAACAACGGCGGCGAGATGGTTGGGTATGTGGTCGGGACGTGCGCGAACGCGGCCAACGTCTTTGTACCGTACCGGGCCGTCCGGGCGTCCCATAGCAAAGAAGCCCGCGCCGACCCCGTGAGCGCCCTGTATGCTCAAGGGCTCGTCCATCACGTCGGCGTCTTCGCCGAGCTCGAAGATCAAATGACAGAGTGGGTACCGGGCCAGGGTATGCGGTCGCCGGATCGTGTCGACGCCCTGGTGTGGGCCATAACGGACCTGATGCTCGACATTGAATACGAGGCCACGGTCTATGACGAGGTGCCCGCTCCATTGACCTCCTGGTAAAGCAAAACTCTTATCTCCCGCGCGACTGAGCATTTACCAAATCAGCGGAGGGTGTAGATGGGAGGTAACGGAGCATCGAGCAAGGGGGCCGGGGGCGGGGCAACCGTCCCCGTGACATCGAAGCGGTTTTACACGATGCCGGCGCGCGACATGCCGGCCGAGACTGCGACCGTTGCCGGGCGCAAGCTCGCCGCACAAAACGGGTTCGTTGATTACAACTACCGCGGGATCATCCTGCGGCGAAAGACGGACGGGAGCTACATCGCTCCGCTCTATTACGACCAGCTCAAGTGGCTGAGTCGGTACGGCTACCCCAAGAAGGGCGGGGGGCCGGCGACCGTGAAGGCGATGGAATCAACGATCGATAAGGCCCTGGCGAACGCCGAGAAGGCCCTGAAGAAGGCGGCGGACGCCCGGAAGAGGAAGAAGGCGACGTAGATGGGCGCCGGCTATGCCATGCGGAACTGCGTGAAGCCGTGCGGGTCGCTCGACACCCAGAACACCCGGCTTTTGGACTTCGTCGACGTCACGAACGACTCGGAAATGCCGATCATCCACGACACCCTCCTGAGTCCGCCGGCCGAGATCATGATCTGGGAGGGCCGGCCCCGGCTCTATGCGGGGAAGTTCGTCCACCTCTACACGGAGGATTATCGATTTGAACAACTCTGGCGCCGGCCGGAGTTTTATTTACCCAAGATCCAGGCGTTCGCCGGGATATTCTCGCCCGACTTCTCCCTCTTCCGCGACTGGAATATCCACGTCCAGCGGAATAACGTCTACCGTTCGCGCCTCCTCGGCGCCTACTGGCAAGCGAACGGGATCCCCGTGATCCCGATCGTCTCGTGGGCCGGGCCCAAGACGTATTCGTTCTGTTTCGACGGGATCCCCGAGGGGTCCATGGTCGCGGTCTCGACCGTCGGCGTCCACCGCGAGCGCGAGGCGCGGGCGATGTTCAAGGCGGGGCTCAAGGAGATGCTCGACCGGATCCACCCGCGGGCCGTCATATGCTACGGGAGAATCGAGAAGCTCCTCGGGGAGGTGCCGGAGCACTTCTACCCCTACAAGCCCGACCTCGTCGCGAAGGTCTCGCCCCTCTACGAATATGTCCGGAAGGACGCCCGGCTCATCCCCCAGGACGGGCCCCTCGTGCACCTGGAGACGCCGGACGGGCCCCGGCGGGAGCTCGTGGAGGCGCTCGCGTGAGCCGGCCCCGTGAGGCCGTGGTGGAGCCCCTGGGGCGCCTCGTGCTCCGGCCCGATAAGAAGGCCAACGGGGCCGCGTGCGATATGTGCGACCGATGCTTCGAGAAGGTCAACGTGGTCCGGGTCGACGGCGACGCGGTCCTCATGTGCGACCTCTGCCTCTCGTTCGCGCTCTATTGAAAACAAAATCAAAACCTTTTTCTCTCTGACTACCATATGGTAGTCGGTGACAACTGAATGACCATCACCGACAACCACGCCGCGCGGGTCGAGCTCGCGCGCGCCGCGGTCGAGGCCGCGGAGGCCCGGCTCGGCCGCCTGGAGGCCGTGCGCGAGCATGGGGCCCCCGACCCGACGATCGCGGCGGAGATCGAGCTCGCCGAGCGCGACCTGGCGGAGAAGCGCCGGGCCCTGGATGCAACCGAGGACGCGCTCTCGCGCGAGTGGTGCGGGACGTGCGCCGACTTCGCGCCCGAGCGCCTCCCGGGAAAGGAGACGAACCTCTATGTCGGGACGTGCCGGCACACGGGCGATCCGACCTCCTGGAGCCAGCGGTGCGGGTGCTGGAGGCGCGCCTGATGGCCCGCAAATTCCCGTCCGGCCACTACGACACCCCGCTCGGCGAGTACGTGAACACCACGACCGGGAAGGCCGTGTACGCGCTCGCCGACCGTTCGGGCCGGTGGTGCGTCCGCGGGCCCGTGCTCGCGCACCGCACCGGCAAATGCGACACGGTCCCCGAGGCGATCGCGAAGGCGAAGGCCGCCCTGGAGGTCTCGCACACGGCCGACCGGAAGGCCGGCAACGGGCCCGGCCCGATCGCCTGGCGGGAGGGGGCTCCATCGGTCCCCGGGCACCGGCACGGCCGGGAGGTCCGTATGACCGACGACTACTGCTCCCACCGGGGCCCCATGCCCGGGTGCGGGTGCGGCCGGTGGTGCAACGCGCGCCGCGTCCCCCTCTCGGCGGGCCCGTGCGATCCGAACTGCGAATACCGCACGGCCGCCCGGGGTGGTTAAGACGGCCGTATGCCCGATATGTGGACACCGATGGGTCGCCCGGTCGACGGCCCCCTGGCTGACGTGCTCACGGTGCCAGCGGAAGCATAAGCGGGGGGACGTGGCGCCCCGGGCCCTCGGGCTGGCGGTCGTCTATCCCGGCCGCGCCCGGTGCCAGGTCTGCGACGAGCTCGCGGAGGCCCTCGCGCCGGCCGCGGTCGGGGACGAGCCCGTGCTCGCGTGCGCCCGGTGCGTCGGAGCCCCGGACAAATGTGGAAATGTTGATATGCGGACCAGAGAAAAGAGAACACAACCAGGCGGTGACAAACATGGGAGGTAACGGAGCATCAAGCAAGGGGGCCGGGTCGGCACCCGCGAAGAACGCGGCGATCGCGCCCGCGGACGATCTGGAGCGCCTCAAAGCGATCGGAAAAGAGTGGACCGGCGGGGGAAACCATCGGATCTACTTCAACGATCTCCGGTCGCTCTACGGCCTCGATGCAACCTATTACGGGACGGGCAACATCTCGTCGGCGTCTATCGACGGCGTGGCTATCAGCAATAGCAAAGCCAGGGCGCTCGCCACGGATCTCCAATTCGGAAAGGTCTGGTACGACGTGAAGACAAAAACCTTCAATCAGAAGGGGTTGTCGGATAGTGTATTCGAGCGCATCGTGAAGGCAATCCGCCGGAGGGCGTGATCCATGGGTGGAAGTGGGGCGTCCTCGCGGCCGGCACCCAACCGGACCACATACCCCGACCCGGTCGCGGGCCAGGCGATCGTCGGCGAGACGTACGACGGCGTAACGTACCGCATGACCCGGAACGACCTCAAGAAGTCCGTCCCGGAAGACGAGCGCCTCAAGGCCGCCGCGGAAGCCCTCGCCGCACTCGACGCCGAGAAGGCCCGCCTGGGGAGGAAATACCCCTTGCGAAAGCGCGAACTCGCCCGGCAACAGCTCATGAGCTCGGTCGACTACCGCCTTGGCCTCGGCCAGGGCAAGCTCGACCGCATCCGGGGCGTGTCGTACACCGAAGCCAGAACGACCTCGGCGTATAACATGGGCTATCACGAGGGGTGGAACGACAACCCGAGCCACTGGAAGCAGCAGAGGGCCACAAACCCGAACTTTTGGGCCCACGACAACAAAAAGCCGGTGCGGAAGCGGCGGTAACATTTTTAAATCAAGACTACCAACGGTAGTCTTGTATGCGACTCGAATATCAACTCCCAAGCGGGGCATGGTACGCCTGTGGCGACCGCACCGACGAGTTCCTGGATATGTGTGTCCGGTTCGGAAACCTCCCCGACCGCGCCACCGTTCTCGCGACACTGGCCAACGGATACAAGGTCCGGAACGATCCGAACGACTGGTATTCGTTCTGCCGCGACGGCGAGGCCGCCGACGCGCTCGAAGCGCGGGCCCGGGCGCAACGGGAGGCACACGAGCGCGATCAAGAGGCCCGGCACGGGCCGGTCCTCAACTGCCGGTCCTGTGGCCAGAGCGGGCGCTCGGGAAACTACCCCTTCTCGACCAACCCGGGATCGGGCTACTGCGACGATTGCCGGTGATCCCGTGATCGCAACGTGCCCCCATTGCTCGTATGTCTGGCGATCGGATGCCGGGAGGGATCGGATCACCTGCCCCAACTGCGGCCGGAAGTTTCCCCGCCCCGCGGTCGACATCGTCGTCCTCGGGCGGGGCGTCCCCCTCAAGACGACCTGCGACCTCTGCGGGTATCCGAAGGCGGAGCTCAATGTCTGCCGGATCGATGGCGAGTCGGCCTTCGTGTGCTCCGTCTGCCTGAAGGGGGCGACCGCCCCGCCCCACCCCCAGGAATAAACCAACAGTCTTTTTATAGCCCGCCGCGATCTCTAAGTAAAGGGGCACTAATGGTGGGTCGGGGTCGTTATCGGAGGCCGGGGAACACTCAGCGCGACCGCGGGGGGCACTAATGGCCGCCCGCGTCTCCAACCGGGTGATCGCCGAACGGATCGATGAATTAGAAACGTTTATCGAGGATTCACTCACCGAGGCCGTCTCGGCGAACGCCTCGTGGAAAGACCCCCTCACCCTCACCCTCGCGCTCGGCGACGGCGAGGACGAGTATTCAGTGGATCAGATCCGCGAGGCCGCGCGGAATTGTTACGAGGCGTACCACGCGAACGCCCTCATCCGCCGGGCCGTCAACGTCAAGAGCCACTTCGTCTGGGGCCGGGGCGTCACCATCACCTCGGACCAGGTAGAGGTCAACGCGGTCCTCACCGACTGGCTCGAACGAAACCAGGGAGAGCTCGGCCACCTGGGGCGGGTCGAGAAGGAGATCCAGGTCCAGATCGGCGGCAATTTATTCTTACTCTGCCAGGTCGACGAGCTCGGCGCCGTGGAGGTCGTGACCGTCCCGATCAGCGAGATCGCCGGCTACCTCCGCGACCCGAAAAACCCGCGGAAGGTCTGGTACTGGAAACGGACGTTTACGGAGTACACGGTCCAGAAGGACGGCACGAGTACGGGAAAGAGCCAAACCTACTGGTATCCGGCGCTCGGGCATAATCCCGAAAAGCAACCGAAGACGATCGGGGGGACGCCCGTCGTCTGGACCGACCGGCTCTACCACGCGCCCCTCCCGCGCGCGGGAAAGGGCGTGTACGGCCTCCCGGCGATCGTGGCGGGGATCCCGTGGGGCAAAGCCTACACGCAACACCTGAGCAACGTGGCGAGCATCAACGCGGCCCTCGCGACCTTCGCGTGGAAAGCGACCGGGGCGAACCCGGCCGCGGCCCGCGCCGTCGCGGACATCGTCGACCGCCAGAAGAGGACGCCGATCCCGGCCGGGTCCACGCTCGCCTCGACCCCCGGGGTCACCATGGAGCCGATCCGGACGGCCGGGGTCGCCACGAGCGCGGACGAGGCCCGCCGCTTCGCGCTCATGGTGTGCTCCGACACGGACGTCCCCGAGCATATCCTCCTCGGGGATCCCAGTACGGGGAACCTCGCGACCACGAAGACGATGGAGCGCCCCCTGGAGCTCGCCGTGCTCGACCGTCAGGCGTGGTGGGTCGATACCCTCACCCTCCTGGGGTCGTTCGCGGTCGAGGCCCGGGTGCTCGCGCAAGGCTTCGCCCCGCTCACCGGCAAGGTCGAGTTCGACGACTGGGGCCGGCGCCAGGTGCTCGTCTCCGTCCGCCGGGTCGTGAAGGACCACGAGACGGATCGCGAGGTCACGGAAGCCCGGGCCGCGAAGGCCGCGCCCGGCACGAAGGCGACGAAGAAGGAGGCCGCCGACGCGAACCTCGGGCCCGTCCGGGAAGAGGTCGCCGAGGTCACGGTCGAGTTCCCCGCGATCCTCGAACACGACCCGGTCTCGGAGGTCGCCGCCATCATCAGCGCCGCGACCGCCGGCACGGGGTCGCTCGCCGGGATCATGGACCGGGCCACCTTCCAGCGGTTGCTTTTGCGGGCCCTCAACATCCCGAACGTGGACGACGCGATCGCCGAGATGGACGACGAGGACATCGCCCGCCAGGTCGAGAGGCATGAGAACCCGCCCGAGCTGGAGCTCGCCCGCCAGGCCCAGGCCGCGAAGCTCGGCGGGGAGGAGCCCGACGAGGACGACGAGGACGCGCCGCCGGCGAAGAAGGGCGTGAAGAAGCCGACGAAGCGCTCCCGGGACAACGACGTCGAAGAAGGGATCGAAGAGTCGCTCTCGGCCGTCGCGACCGCGCTCCAGGAGGTCGCCCGGACGGCCCTGGTGGAGGCGGAGCTCGCCGAAGCCTTCGATCCCACGGCCCCGGGGAAGTGGGTCACCCTGAAGGACGGCCGGCGGGTCTACATTAAGGACAAGGGGGCCGGCACGGGCCCGATGGGCCCCGGGACCGCCCAGTCGACGCTCGGGGCGGAACCGGCACCGGCACCGGAGCAACTGGCACCCGGGCCCGTCGACGAGCGCGGCCGGCCGGCCGCCGTGCGGAAACGGCTCGACGAGTTCACCGAATGGCACGCCGAGGACCGGGTCGAGAGCCTCCTCGTCGTGGCCCCCGACGGCTCGACCGTCTTCTACGGGACCGGGGACGTGCGAGGCGTCCCGTTCGACCCCGAGGACGCGGCGAAGTTCCCGGGATGCACGGCGATCCACAACCACCCGAGCGACAATTCCTTTTCGGATAAGGATCTCGCGATGACCGTAACGCACGGGATCGCCGAGCACGTCGTCGTCTCGCCGAAGTACGTCTTCTCCCTCGACACAACGGCGTACTCCGATCACGACGCGCACCTGGCCCTTGCCCGGCACGCGGTCGCCGAGGGCTCCCTGTATGCGAAATATCGCCCGAAGGTCCGGTCTGGAGAGATGGGCGAGAAAGAGGCGAGCAATGAGCACACACACGAGACCATGCAGATCGTGGCGTCCGAGTATCCCGGGATTCACTACACCCGGTGGATCCGCGGAAAGGGGATGGGGATACGATGATCGGGATTGACGACTCGGCACACGAGCACCTGTATTACTCCCCGGTGTGCGCCCATTGCCGGCACCTGGACGAGACCACGCGGTTCAAGTGCGCCGCGTTCCCCGACGGGATCCCGTTCGCCATCTGGGACGGCGAGAACAAGCACACCTCGCCCGTCGACGGCGACCACGGGATCCGGTTCGAGCCCCTCGCGGCCATCGCGGAGGAGGTCGACAACCTCGACACCTTCCGCCTTCCGCGCAAAAAGGCGAAGGCGAAGACCAAGACCCGGGACACCTACGGGGCCCCGGGCCACTGGGTCACCATCCACGGCCGGCACGTCTTCATAACCGATGAGCCGAACAACCCCGACCGCCCGTACGGGATCCCGTCGGAGCACCCCGGGCTCAAGGATATGCCCGATTGGCCCGAGGGCGAATCGGTCTTCGACCACAAAGTCCCGGTCCCGAAGGGCCTGGCCGAAGCGAAGACGACCGCCGACCTCGAAGCCTGGTACAAGGAGAATTACGAGGACTTCAAGATGGAGTTCGACGGGGCCGACTTCGAGACCGCCAAACAGACGGCGATCACGTATAACGAGCTCGCCACGCGGTATTACGACCTCGGTGTCAATGTGAGCCGGGTGACCGTCGACGACTGGATGGACGAGAACGTGTACGCCGCGTATGAGAACGGGAAGATCTACCTGAACGGAAAGGCGTGGAAGGATCCCGTTGGGCTCGCCGAGTCCGTACGCAAGAACGAGGCAACCGGCTTCCACCCCAAGGGCGTGACCGATCCCCAGTCGATCCTCGTCCACGAATACGGGCACGCCGTTATGGACGCGGTGAGCAAGGACCGCGCGACCACGACCTTCACGGGCTACACCCGCGCAAGCTCTCTTGCGGATCAATATGCGCGCCCGCCCCGTGAGGGGACCGTCGACGCCGCCATGCTTGAGTATTACCGGAGCTCCGACTCACGGGCCGCCATTTCGGAGTACGCCGTCAAGGGGCGCTCCATCGACGAGGAGACATGGGCCGAGGGCTTCGTCGCGATCCATTACGGCGCCCCGGCGAGCGCGCTCCCGCGCGTGAAGATGCAACGGAATATCATCGAGATCCTGACCGAGTCGCGCCAGAAGGATCTACCGTGGCCGGTCGCCGTCGAAACGCTCCCCGAGAAGAAGCGCAAAAAGGCCGAGGCGGAGCTCGACGCCGTGCTGAGGAGGCTGAGGGACGTATGACCTACACCAGGGCGCCGGCCTGTATGGAGTGCCGGCATTACGAGCGCGGGACGGACGACCCGGTCCCGCGGTGCGCCGCGTATCCCGACGGGATCCCGGACGCCATCTTCTTCGACGGCAACCCGCACACGGCCGCCAGGAACGGCGACCACGGGATCCGGTTCGAGCCCCTCGCGGCCATCGCCGAGGCCGAAGCCTATCCCGGGACGGAGTGGAGAACGATAAACGGCCGGCGCGTCTGCATATCCGGAGATTGCCCCAAGGGGACGCGGATCGAAGACCTGCCGGGAGAGAAGGCCGGGGCCGGTTCGTTGGACGATCGGCGGTACCTCGATGACAACGAGAAGGACATGTACCTGGGGGTCGACAAGCGATACGATCGCGACAAGAAAAAATACTATGTCCTCAAGTCGGACGAGGAGGAGAAGCGGCAGCGGGATCAAAAGGACCGCGAACACCGCGAGGAGCGGGCCCGGCTCGAACGGGAGGCGAAAGAGAAGGATCCGGGCGCGTTTTCAGTGGTGGTCGGGAAGACGACGGTCCCGGGCGCCGTGTACAGGGTGGACTACCCGCTCGGCAAAAACTTGCACTGCGCATATTTCGACAAAGACGGAAACCATATCGATACCGACATTGGAAAGGCAACGCCCGACGAGATCGCCCAGTGGAGCGCCCGCGCGAAAGAGGTCGTCGCGACCACCGCGAAGATCGGGATCGACCCCGCCGAGGATCTCTATGTCCGGTACGGCCGGATCCCCAAGGGCGGGCGCTCGCTCAATCACGCCACGCGGGAACTGGAGAAAGGCACGTCGGTCTATTCGGGCAAGTTCGACCCCGAGACGGGGTTATTCGACATCGCCGACACGCTCGGCACCGGGCAATTCCAGGTACTCGAAGCGGCGGGAAAGACCCCGTACCTCGTCCGCGGTGAGAAGATCGGCACCGGGTCCGACGGCGAGCCCGTGCTCAAGGACGCCTATGCCACCCACCAACTGAAGGTCACCGCGGACGGCCTCGCCATCGTCAAGCGTCTCAGGCGGCCACGGAAGACAGGCGGGGGCTGACCGTGCCGCCCCGGTGCGAGGACTGCCGCTTCGCCGCCATTGAGGACGCGAAGCTCGGGACCGGCGACTGCCGCCGGCACCCGCCCTGGCCCGGGAGGGGCTACCCCTGTGTCTCGCGCGATCAATGGTGCGGGGAGTTCCGGCCGCGCGACTCTCCGGCCGTCGTGCCGATCACGCCCCGGCCGATCAGGTTGAACCTCGTGGACCTCCGGGGGCGGAAGGTGTGACAGCGCGGATCATCTGCGGCGACGCGCTCACGGCCCTCTGCGACCTTCCCGACCAGTCGGTTAATACCTGTGTCACCTCGCCCCCGTACTGGGGGCTGAGGGACTATGGCGTCGACGGACAGATCGGTCTCGAAGAGACGCCGGAGGCGTACGTCTCCCGGCTCGTCGAGGTCTTCCGCGAGGTGCGGCGGGTGCTCGCCGACGACGGGACGCTCTGGCTGAACCTCGGCGATTCGTACAACGCGGCGGGGCGGGCCGGACACGGGACACGGATCGGCTACAAGCAAGGGACCAACCGGGCGAGCGCGAACGGCTCCGACGCGAACCGACCAACGGCACCGGAGTTAAAAGAAAAAGACCTCGTCGGCATCCCGTGGCGCGTCGCGTTCGCGCTCCAGGCGGACGGGTGGTATCTCCGGCAGGACATTATTTGGCACAAGCCGAACCCGATGCCGGAGAGCGTTCGCGACCGCTGCACGAAGGCACACGAATACCTCTTCCTCCTGAGCAAGTCACCGCGGTACTGGTTCGACCATGACGAGATGACAGAGGAGTCGGTCTATCCCCCCGGCACCCGGAAGGACGTTCCGAAAGGGGGCTTCAACTCGAAGTATGCCGGTGACGTTGCGCGGAAGGGCGACGAGTCTTTCCGGGCAATCCGCGAGAGGCGCAACCGCCGCGACGTGTGGACGGTCGCCACGAAGCCATACGCCGAAGCCCATTTCGCGACGTTCCCCCCAGACCTGATCCGGCCGTGCGTCCGCGCGGGATGCCCGGTCGGCGGCGTGGTCCTCGACCCGTTCGCCGGTGCCGGCACTACCGGACTGGTCGCGCTCGAAGAGGCGCGGAACTTCCTCGGGATCGAGCTCAATCCCGAGTACGTCGCGCTCATCGAAAAGAGACTCGCGCCCCTTCAGAGCATCGCCACCCTCGACCAATTCACGGAGGCCGAAGCGTGACCCTCGCCCTCGCGGAGGCCGCGGCCGAAGCCCTCGTCCGGGTCGAGGTGGCCCGGCGCGAGCTCTTCCTCGCCCCGCTCCGGTCGCGCATGGCCCGGGTGGCCGGCGTGCACTTCGATAATCAGAAGACCGTCCTGGAGCGAAAACTCCGCGAACGGGGCGCACACCTCAACGAGTCCGTCTGTCGCGAGGGGCTCGGGGACGCCGTCGCGGGGCTCATGATCACGATCTTCGACGAGTTCGCGGTCGATACGGCCGACGCCATGCGCGAGATCCTGATGATGGCCATGGAGGGCGCCATCAAGCACCGGCTCCTCGATTTTGGGTACGCCATGAGCTTCTCCCTTCGCAACCCGGCGGCCCAGAGATACCTCAAGACCTACTGTCTCAACGAGATCAAGAAGATCGACGCCACGACCCTGAAGATCATGAAGGGGATCGTCTATCAAGGGCTCTATGAGGGCGCCTCTTACACGGAGATCGCGGCCCGCATGGTTTCGAGATATGCCGCGTTCGGCACCCCGGTCCCCCAGCATCACCTCCGCAACCGGGCCGAGCTCATCGCCACGTACGAGACCGCCACCGCCTACGAGGCCGCGGGCCGCGAGGTCGCGGACACCATCGCGAAGAAGGGGATCCCCATTGAGAAGTCGTCGATCACCGTGGGAGACGACCGGGTCGACGCTGAATGTCTGGCAAAGGAGGCGCAGAAGTGGATCCCCCTCGACCAACCCTTCACAACCCACCTTCAGAAGGACAACGTCGAGCACCAGCGCTCTCCTTTCCACATCGCGTGCCGGTGTACTACGATTTACCGGGTGGCAACGAAACGGGCCCGGGAGATGCTCGCCCGGTCCCCGAACCCGGCACCCGTCGAATTTTACGCTATCATTAAATAGGGAGGGTTGAAATTTTAGCGTAAGGAGGGAAGAGAGAGATGGCAAACGAGTCGGCGATCGCGGTCGTGGAGGCCGCGCTCAAGAATGGGATGGGGCTCGCGGCGGAGTTCTGCAACGATCCCGAGGGAAACGAGTGGCACGCCATGACCTACGGCTTTACGGCCGGGTGGACGGCGGACGACCCCGCGCTCAAGTTCGACGTGAACTTAATCCCGGTATGGTATCCCCAGGCCGTGCGGGACGCGATCCTCGGCGAATACCATTATTATAACTGGGGGTGGACGATCGGGTGGACCGCGGACTCGGCCCTGGAGCGCCTCGGCGGCTTCCTGAAGGAGCACGCCCTGAAGGTCGGCGCCGGCCTCGCACTCATCATCGCCGGGTACGCGAAGACGAAGGGGTGGCTCTGATGGCCGCCGACGACTGGCCCGGGTGGCCGTGGGAGAAGCACCTGGCCCGGGGCCAACCGACGATCACCCGGCGCGCGGACATGCCTCCCGACGAGCCCGACCCGGACCTCCCCTTCGTTGGGCTCTCGGACTGACCCATGACGCACGAGCTTGACCCAGCCGGGTACCGATGGCTTCGGGCCCGGGTCGCCGAACGCTGGCGCTATCTCGCCGTCTACGACGTCGATATGAACGAGGTCGCCCGGCTCGACACCCAGGCGGACCCCCGGGTCACGGTCACGGTGAACGACGCGACCGCGGAGGTCGAGTACGAGGCCCGGCTCCGGGGGACCGACCCCGAGCTCGCCGGCCTCCTCCCCGTCCGGCTCGGGGCCACGCGCCTCTTCCCAACGGCCGACGGGGACGACGGGCGATCGCGCGTCTCCTATGCCGGGGTCGTGATCGAGACCACGGCCGAGTCCAAGACCCTCCGCCATACGGTGCACGTCCCGGCGGCGCTCCTCCAAGAGGTTTATGTGAATGGTTCGTGAAATGCTCCCGCCGGCCGAATTTTCGCCCGACGCCTATCTGACCCAGCCCCTCGCCATCGGCGAAGTGGCCGAGATGCACCTGACGACGACCGCCTGGCTTCCGCCCGCGCCGAACGTCTGCATCATCAACGACGCCGGCAAATACGAGATTGTTCGATATGAGTCGATGGACGCGACCTCGCTCTACACCCTGACGCGGGGCGTCTCGCTCAACGGGGCCCTCGGGGCCCCGGTCGCGCACGACGCGGGGATCGCCGTCTACCGGGGCGATTGCGCCCTCGACGACATCGCCTTCGCCGAGAACATCCGGTATCTGATGGAGAAACAGGTGATCGGCGTCCGGTGGGACCGGGGGGCCGGCGGCACGAACCACACCGACCTCGTCCTGATCGACGACAAGGGGAACGCGATCCCCTCGCTCCCGTTCGATAGTTTTGATAACCACATGCTCTGGGGCAACATCCGGCGGGTCACGGTCTCGGCGAACGGGGCCGTCACGCGCGGGACGAACGCCCGCGGGGACGGGCTCACGCTCGACGGGAGCGCGGGGCGCGTCATGGTGGAGATCCCGAAGTTCTGGGTCCGCGCCGAACGCACGGCGACCGGGGTCTATAGCTGGTGGGTCTCGTCCGTCCCCCAGTCGGGCTTCGAGGTCCACCCGGCCTTCCGCCAGCGCGGCGGGGTCGAGCGGGACTTCATCTATGTGGGGGCCTACGAGGCAGCGCTCGCCTATCGCGACTACCCGGCCCACGCCTCGACCGTCCTGGCCCTCCATTCATTCTCCGGCGCCCAACCGGCCACGGGCAATGGGTCGATCCGGGCGCTCGCCTTCACGTCCGGAGGGCCGAGCGCGCCAACCGTCGGCGAGACCCTGACGGGCGCGACCTCGGCCGTGACCGCGGTCCTCGTCGACTACAACCTCACGTCGGGGACGTGGGCCGGCGGAGACGCGGCCGGCACGCTCATCCTCCGCCAGGTCTCGGGCACGTTCGGGAGCGAGAACCTGAACGGCTCGGCCTCGGGCGCGAACTGCATGACGGTCGGCGGGGCCGCGGTCGGGCTCTACCTCGACGAGGACGACGCCCGCGGGTACGCGGACGCCATCGGGCCCGGGTGGGGCCTGGAAAACATCTGGACCAACCGGGCCTGGCACCTCCTGATGGCGATCGAGTATCAGACCTGGGATCTCCAGACTGCGCTCGGTCGCGGGGTGGTCGACCTCGCGGCCGGGACCGGGTACGCCGGCCGGCTCACGGGCTACGGCGGGGCGGACGCGGCGATCGCGACCAACGGCACCGGGAAGGGGGCCGGGGTCGATGGCGAGGCGGCGATCGTCTGGCGGGGGATCGAAAACCCCTGGGGGAACGTCTCGACATACGTCGACGGGCTCCAGGCGGACGCGTACGCGAACGCCTATATCGTCCCGCGCGAAGGAACGGTCGCGCTCACGACCGGCGACGCCAGGCCGTTCGAGCTCCCCGCGTCCAAGCTTCCCCATGATGACGGGCATGTCTCGGACCTCCTCTTCGAGGGGCTCACCCGGCTCCTCCTCCTCCCGGGGTCGGTGACCGGGGGGTCGGCCTCGACCTATTGCTGTGACAGGTTCCTCGCGCCGGCCGCGGTGAGTGGCGCGGCCGTCGGGGGCTCGTGGGCCTCCGGCGACGACGCCGGGCTCATGGCGATGGATTGCGACCTCCCGGCATCGGTCGGCGAGCGCACCCTCGGGGCCCGGCTGGAGTTCATCGGGCCCGAGCCCATGTCGGCGGGGTCGGTCCTGGTGTCCACGGCCAACGACGACGCGACCCTCTTTCCCCCGCCCGTGACGGGCACGGCGACCCCGACGGCGCCGTATGCGGCATGGTCGGACGCGAGCTCGGGGACGATCGCGTGGGACGCGCCCCAGAAGGTGCTCCACCAGGACGGCGGGTATTGCCGGGCCGCGGCCGGCGCCGGGGAGACCAACCTCCTGAAGGTCCAGGGCTTCCGGTTCAACATCCCGGGCACGGCCAAGATCACAGGGATTCAGGTGATCGTCTATTGCAAGGCCACGGCGAAGGACGTCGGGACGAACGTCGTGGACGATGCCGTCCTCAAGCTCATCAAGGCCGACGGGTCGCTCTCGGCGTCGAACTTCGCCGACGCCGGGAACTGGTGGGAGGTCACGGCCGAACCCATGAGCCACGGGGGCACGAACTCCAAGTGGGGCGAGACGTGGACGCCGGCCGACATCAACTCGGGGGAGTTCGGGGTGGCCCTCGCGGTGACCCAGGCCGGGACGGCGATCGCCATGGTGGACTTCATCGGCGTGCGGGTCTATTACTCAGTCTGAGGGGCCCTTCCGGGCCCGCCACCCCCCTTAGATTTTACAATAGTTTTAAGTCGGGTAACCAGAGAGACTTCCTCGGATGAAATCGCCAGGTGGTGACGGCCCGGGAGTCCTGATTCAGGAGGACTTTCAGCCCCTCGTCGAAGCCGAGATCGCGGCGGACGGAACCATCCCTGTCTGCGTGATTAAAGCCGGCTGGTCGAAGAACAAGCGCTATTATTCAGAGAGCGTTCTGACGCGCGCGGCCTCCATCTACCGGAAGGGGACGCACATGCTCTGGAACCACCCCGGGCCGAACGCATTACGCGAACAACCCGGCGGCGACTTGAACGCGATCGCGTCTGTTCTGAGTGAAGAAGCGCACTTCGACCCCGTCGGCCCGATCAATCCGAAGACGGGAAAACCCAACGGAGCGGGCCTCTATGCCCGGGCCCGGTTGATCTCCACGTATCGCGACCGTATCCTGGAGCTCGCCGAGACCATCGGCCTCTCGCACCGCGTCCGCGGCCGGGAGGTCGCCGGGACGGCCGAGGGGAGGACGGGGAAGATCGTCGAGGAGATCTACGACCCGGCGAAGTACGGGCTCCCGCCCGTGACCGTCGACTGGGTCGCGAGGCCCGCCGCGGGCGGGTCGGTCCTCGTCGAAGAGGAGGAGATGCACATGGTAGACGAAGAGATCACGAACTTTGAGGAGGCGATCGCCGAGCGCGACGCCCGGATCACGACCCTGGAGGAGGCTCACGCCGCCGCCGAGGCCACGATCGCCGAGCACATGACCACGATCGCCGGCTTCCGCGCGCGGGAGATCCTCGCCGAGAGCATCGCCGCCGCGAAGCTCGACGAGGCCGTGGAGGCCCGCGTCCGCGCCCTCGTTGCGGGGACGGCCCTGCCGATGACCGACGACCACGCCCTCGACGAGGCCGCCTATACGGCCGCCGTCTCGGAGACCATCGAGGCCGAGAAGAGCTACGCCGCGACCATCGCGGAGGCCGCACGCGCCGCGCCCGTCGGCGTCCCCGGCGGGTCCGGGTCGACCGGCGCCGTCAGCGACTTCCTGGACCGCACCGGCGGGATCCGGGCCCCGCGGAGGGGATAGAGCACCATGACCGACAACCGATCCAACATCGCCGGGTCGTATCCCTCGACCGGCGTAAAACAGACGTGCGCCCTGATGGAAGGGGCGCCGACCGTCGGAACCGCCTACGGCACCGACGGCCTGAAGAGCCCGACGATCACCTGGGCCGAGGAGCTCCACGAGGGCGACATCGTCACGATCGCGAACGATAACGACTTCACCTTCGCCGCGCTCGACGGCATCCCGGCTGTCGAGGCGCCCCAGAACACGGAGAGCCTTCCGTGGGGCCGGATCACCTCGACCCCGACCATCCCGGTCAACTCCCCGCCGACCACGGCCGCGGCCGACTCGCTCGCCAAGCGCCTTGCGGGGAAGTACTACCGGCGGGCGATCGTCGAGTTCCCGTATCTCAACCAGATCGTGAAGGCCGAGGTCTACCAGAACGGCTCGAACGCCACGATCATCGGCGTGGGCGCGACCCTCAACGGGAATATCACCGCCACGCTTCGCGAGCACAAGCTCTGCCTCACCCAGGCCGCGGCCAACGGGACGGGCGTGATCCCGCTCCACTACGTCGCCGCGGGCCAGGCCGGCGACCTCTCAAACATCCTCGTCGCCGTCACGGGTGCGATCTACTGGGTCACGGGGGCATGAATCATGGTAAGCGGAACTACTGACAGATACCTGAAGTCCGACGTCGCCCTCCCGGTCCTCTACCGGATCATGGAGCCGCGCCTCGCAATGTTAGACCTCATCCCGTTCGTCAAGGAGAAGACGGACCACTTCGTCTTCATGCGCGACGCCACAATGAGCGCGGACGCGAAGAAGGAGACCCCGGCCCCGTTCGAGGACGGCGCCTTCCTGCCGGAGATCGACCGGAGCCGGAAGACCACGGTCGCCGACATCACGAGCGCCAAGGGCTTCTCGATCCGCCTCTCGCGGGCCCTCATCCGGGACGAGTCCCGGGCCGAGCCCGAGCTCCGCGCCGCGTACGAGCGCGCCGGCTTCTGGATGGCGGAGGCCCTCAATGCCTCCATGCTCGCGGCCATGACGGCCGGCGCGACCACGTCGTTCACGTACTTCAACCCGACCGTCGCGTGGTCGGACGGGGAATGTGTCCCGCTCGAAGACCTCCTGGCCCTCGGCCAGGACATGGACCGGGACGGGTACGAGTACAAGCTCACGGACGCCTACGTGCTCAAGCCGTGCTGGAACGAGCTGAATAGCTATCTCTTCAGCCTCGACGTCCAGGGCGTCACCCGGGAGATGTACGGCCGGCCCGAACGCCCGAACCGCGACACGATCCGGATCCCCGCGCTCGACCTCGACGTGCACAAGCTCCAGGCCAGTTCCGGCTTCGCCGACGGCTACGTGCTCGGCGTCGACAGCGAGCACCCGGGCGCCGAATACCACTACTACGTAGATCCGAAATACGGGTCGGCGTCGGTCTCCTACCCGACGATCGAGAACGGGACGCGGGTCGAGAAGACGGTCCCGAACTTCGGGATCCACTTCAAGCAGTTCGAGGAGGACGGGAGCCACGACACGATCCTTCAGTTCTGGTACGAAGGGAAGACCGCGGTGCGCGAACCGTACGCGCTCCTCTACGGTAGCGGGATCTGAGGTGTAGGCGATGGCATACACCGCCCCAACCAGAAAAGAGTTCCGGAGCCGGAAGGGCAAGATCCCCGACAAGACCGCGGACGAGTTCAAGAAGATCGACGACGAGCTCGCCGCGGTCCAGGCCGGCGCCCTCCTCGTCGACGAGGCGAAGATCATCGTCGGCGACGCGACCGGGACCGGCGTGGGTGTCGCCATGTCCGGCGACGCCACGATCGCCGCCACGGGTGCGGTCACGATCGCGGCCGAAGCGGTCACGCTCGCGAAGATGGCCGACCTTGCCCAGGGCTCGCTCATCGTCGGCGCCACGGCCGGCAACCGGCCCACCGCGCTCGACGCGAAGACCGCCGGCCAGATCCTCGTCGGCGACGGGACGGACCTGGCGAGCGTCCCGGTCTCCGGTGACGCCACGCTCGCCGCGACGGGCGCCCTGACGGTCGCGGACAACGCGATCACGAACGCGAAGATCGCCCCGGCCTTCCTCCAGCGCGCGAAGGTCGCGCTCACCCCCGGGGTCGCCGATGAATGGGCCTTCAGCTTCCAGAACCCGGAGGCGACGAAGATCATCGTCTTCAAGGGCATGATCCGGATCACGGCCGGCGGTGGGACGCCTCTCGCCGTTATGAACGTCGGGACCGGGGACGAGGCGACGAGCGCGAATAACAACCTCTGGAACGAGCTCGACATCACGACCCCGGGCATCTTCCAGACGACGTGCGACAAGGTCTTCGTGCTCGACGAGAAGGGCGGCACGACGGACTTCATCAACGGCCAGATCAAGACCCAGAACGCCGAGGCCCTCGCGGGCGACGCCTACTTCTGGTACACGGCGATCTGAGGGGGTCTGGCCGTGGTCTACACGTACACCCTGACGAACGACATCGGAAAGGTGCGGTTGCTCGTCCCCGACCGCGTCCAAACGGGCGCCGCGTTTACGGACGAGGAGATCACGGCCCTCCTGGCCCTCGAAGGCGGGGACGTCTACGGGGGCGCCGCGGCCGCGTGCGACGTGCTCGCGAACGACGAGGCGCTCGCTGGGAAAGTGATCTCGGCGAACGGCGTCTCGACGAACGGGGTCGCCGTCGGCCAATACTTCAGCGCGAAGGCCGAGAAATACCGGGCCCGGATCGGGTCGGCCGGCACGGCGGGCGGTGAATGGGTCGGGGTCGCTTCGGCGGCCGTGGACCAATTCACCGACACGCAGATCGGAGGCACCGACTGATGGCCTCCTCGCGTCCCCTCATCCCGTCCAACTGGCTCACCGTCGGGCTCGCCGGCCGGTGGCATACGACCGTCGCGCTCCAGGAGCCGACCGAGACCGTGAACGAGCACGGGGACGTCTCGACATCGTTCAAGACCGTCACGGGATGCTCCGCGGTCGACGCGATCGTCCGGCACGAGGGCACGGTCGAGGTCGAGAAGGACGGCGTTATGGTCCAGGTCTCGACCTACAACGTGATCCTCAAGGGGTATTACCCGGCCGTCACGGACAAGCACCGGGTCGTCTACCAGAGCCGGAACCACGGGGTCGTCGCGTACGACTCGCCCCCGGGCTCGCCGTTCACGCACCTGGTTATGCGCGAGGTCGTCTGATGCCCGACGACGCCGCCGAGGAGCTCACCGACACCACGCCGGTCACGCACGCCGAGTGCTACCACCACCGGACCCTCATCAACAATCGATTCTCGACCATCGAGGGGGTGATCGAGACCCTGACCAAGCAGATCGACGCCGTCTACAAGAAGGTCGATAGCACCGACAAGAAGGTTAACGCCCTGACTGACAAGCTCGACCGCGGGGTATGGATCCTCGTCTTGATCCTCATCGGGATACTCCTGGGGCGGGGTCTCGACGTCGCGGCCGTGATCGGGGGGCTCTGAGCGTCCCATGTCCGGCTTCACGATCTCGCTGGTGGCGAAGGGCGACGGGGCGACCCTCGATCGCATCTACGACGCTCTCGTACGTGAGGCCGAGACGATCGCGTGCGCCGGCGCGCTTCCGATCGCGAACTATGCCAAGATCATCGTGCGGAAGAAGACCGGGACGCTCGCGAGGTCGATCCACATCGGCGGGCACGCGGACCTCACGCCGGACACCCGGCTTAACGCGGACCTCTTCGAGTACGGCGAGATCGCCATGCCGGAGCGCTCCGCGACCGGGGCCGCGGTCTTCGTCGGGACGAACCTCAATTACGCCCCCATTATCGAGTTCGGCGGGGCCGGGCGGATCTCGGCCGCCGCGAAGGTCGCGCTCCACAAGTACGGCGGGGGCCAGATAACGGGCAACTTCCGCCCGGCGTATCCCTTCCTCCGGCCGGCCTTCGAGTCCGGCGCCGTCCGGGAGGAGTCCCGGGAGGCCGTCGTGCTCTCGGCCCAGATCATCACCCAGCACGCGCTCGCCGGAGGGGCCTGATGGTCTCGACCGACTGGAGAGCGCTCCTCGTCACCTGGCTCAAGGACAACGTCACGACGAACGTCTACCACCTGGTGCCGCCGGGCTCGCCCGCGAAGCCGTTCCTGGTGTACCAGGTGATCGCCGACCCCGAGATCTGGGGCCACCACGGGCCCGCGCTCGTCCAACTCTCCGCCTATGCGACCACGTCCGACGGCGCGTTAGCCGTCCGCAACGCGATCCGTTCCGCGGTGGAGGACCGCGGGACGGGGATCGTGTCCGCGACCGACCGGATCGAGGCGATCACGCTCGCCGACGACCGGGAGGACCACGACACGGTCTTCGGCTATCGCCAGGACCAGGACGTCCACGTCCTCCACGTTAAGAAGAGGTAACCACCATGGCACAGACCACTGTTCAGAATGACAACGCGATCCTTTTCGGGTCGGCAAAAATCGAGATCGCCCCCTACACGACGGGCGTGTATTCCAACATCGGCGCCGCCGACGGCATCAAATTCAACTTCAAGCCCAAATTTGAAGTAATTGAATTTGATAACACGGAGGTCTGGAAGAAGTACGCGAACGCCGACGAGGCCACCATCTCCGGCACCTGGTACGAGCTCTCCGCCGAGAACATCAAAAAAGTCTTGGGCGGCATGGCGAACCTCGGCACGGTCACGACCGACCCGGTCGCCGTCACGAACGAGGCGATCACCCTGACGGGCGTGGTCTCCCAGCGCCTCGCGCACAAGAACGGCGACGGGACCGAGGTCGCGACCATCACGGTCAGGTCGGAGTCCGGCGGGGGCACGACCTACACCCGGGCCGCGGTCGGCTCGTCGTCGTCTGACTACGCGATCGCCGTCGACGGTGACGGGTACACCACGATCGTCCGGATGGCCGACTCGGACATCGCCACGGGCGCGACCGTCTTCGTGAACTACACCTACACCCCGGCGGCATCGAAGACGATCGACGTCGGCGGGATCACGGCGCTCGACTTCCTGAAGATCCGCCTCACCAACACCCGGCCGAGCGACACCAAACAGTTCATCGTCGTGTGCCACAAGGCAACGATCGAAGGGGATCTCTCGTGGACGTACGGGAAGGACGGCAACCTGAAACCCCTGGGGAGCCCGTTCGCGTTCAAGGCCATCAAGGACACGACCCTCGCGTCCGGGTACCAGCTCTTCCAGATCAAGGACGAACAGTCGGTGGTGTGGTGATATGGCGGATACCGCCACCCCCACCGTCTTCGAGCCGAAGGAGCGCGAGAAGGTCGCGCTCATCATCGGCGGCGAGGAGGTCGACATCACGCGGATCCCCATGAGGACGCTCATCAAGGTGCTCGACCTCGTCGGGACGGACGCCGAGAACCTCGGGATGGGGAACTACGAGAAGACGTTAACCGCCGTCGCGCTCGTGTGCGAGCCCAAGAACGAGGCCGTGACCAAGGACTTCCTCCTGGACCTCGACGCCTTCGACGAGGTGATCCCCGCGCTCGCCTTCGTCATGGCGTACGTGAACCGGCGGGCCGCGGAGTTCAAGGCCGTCACGGACGCGGAAAAAAACCCGACGGTCTTATCGAGTTAGTCGCCGCGCTCGGTATGATCTACGGCTGGACGCCTGACTACATCCTGGACAGGCTGACGGTCGAGGACGCGGTGCGATTCGTCGCCGCCGGCTCGCGGCTCATGGGAGGCGGTCGCCGCCCCGGGCTCCAGCCGGCGCTCTCGGCCGCGGGCCCGGGGAACTATCCGGAATCTCCGGATAGTTCGGCGCGGAGTGCTCCCGATCACGAGCTCGGCACCTACCAGGAGCCCGACCGGGCGGGCTTCTGGAAGGTCGCCACGGGGAACTAGATGGCGAACACAATCGAAGAGCTCTCATACAAGTTCGGCGTCGACCTCGACGACCTCAAGGCGGGCTTCGCGGAGGCCGGCGCGGACGTCGCGACCTTCTCCGCCGAGACGACCGCGAACCTCCAACAGGCGCGGATCCAGTTCGAGGCGTGGGCCGACTCCCAGCGGGAATGGGCCGCGGAGGTCCAGAAATACGCCAACGGGGAGTATTCGGTCTATTCCGTCCGGGGCGTGAGCGACGACGCCCTCTCTCGCGCCAGCGGGATCGAGGACGTGATCGCGGCCCGCGAAAAGGAGCTCTTCGCGACCGAAGCGGTCACCGGGGCCCTACGCGACCAGGCCACGGCCGCGGACGAGGCCCGGGCCGCGGAGGCCGCGCTCAAGACCGAGCTCGACGCCCTCAATGCGTCGGCGGAGACCCTCGGCCGGGGTCTCGAAATCCTCGGCGGGATCCTCGTCGGGCTCGGCTCGGCGACCATTCTTCTCAGGGACGACGCCCGCCAGATGGAGGCTTCGTTCGCGACCACGGCGCTCGCCATGAACGCCGACGCGGAGGCCGTGGAGGATCTCGGGTACTCGCTCCAGTCGGTCACGGACCCGATCGCCGACGTCGCGGGCGCCATGGACTACTTGAGCCGGGCCGGGGTCGACGACATCGAGACCATGGGCCGGCTCACGGACGCCCTCGGGCTCCTCTCGACCGCGGTCGACGCGCCGGCCTCCAGCCTCGCGCGGACCCTCGTCCCGGCCCTCCAGGCGATGAACGAGCCCCTCGCGAACCTTCCCCAGTACGTCGACGGCTTTACGGCGATGTTCCGGGAGAGCACGGTCGAGATCGGCGAGTTTTCCAGCTTCATCCGGCGCGTCGGGCCCGACCTCCAGGATCTCGGGCTCTCCCTGACGGACGTCATGGCGATCGTCATGGCCCTGACGGAGCGGGGGATCGAGGGCTACACGGCATTTCGGAAGATCAACGAGGCCATCCGGGAGGTCAAGGGGGCCGCGGAAGAGCTCGAAACCCTCGTCGACCAACAGGAGCGGCTCGGCGACCGGATCGAGGACACGGCCGCGGCGATCGCGAAGTACGAGGCGAGCCTCTCGCTCTCGACCGAACAAATCGAACGCATGGCGGACGCGACCGACGGCGCCGATAAGGCCCTCGCCCGGCTCGCGAGCCGGGCCCGGGACGTCGAAGAGGCCATGGCCGACTACGCCCGGACGGCCGCGGACGACGCCGCCGAGGCCGCCGAACGCCTGGCGGAGGTCCACGAACGGGCCGCGGCACGGGTCGCCGAGTTCGAGGAGCGGATCGCCGACACGGCGCGGGCCGTCGAGCGATACCGGCGGAACTCCGCCGAACGCGCCGCGGAGGCCGTGGAGGCCCTCGCGGACGCGCACGAGAGCGCCGCCGACCGGATCGCCGACTACCAGGAGCGGATCGAGGCGACCGAAAAGGCCGTCGCCCGGTACACGGAGGACGCCGCGGAGAAGGCAGCGAAGGCCGCGGACGACATCGCGGACGCCCACGAACGGGCCGCGGAGCGGATCACCGACTACGAAGAGCGGATCGTCTCCACGCGCGAGGCGGTGATCCGGTATCGCCAGGACGCGATCGAGAAGGCCGCGGATGCGGAGGAGCGGCTCGCCGCGGCCCACGAGACGGCCGCCGAGAAGCTCGCCGACTACGACGAGAAGATCGCGAAGCTCACGGCCCGGCGGGACGAGGGGCTCCCGGGGCTCGTGCTCGCGGACCCCGACACGTCCGCCGCGGACGCCGAGATCGCGAAGCTCGAAGCGGCCCGGCAGAAAGTGGTCGATAATCTCGCGAAGACGGACGCGAAATACGAACGCGACCGCCGGAAGGCCATCGTCGCGGAGGCCGAGTATTACGACGCCTCCCAGAAGAAGGTCGCGGATTACCAGAAGGCGATCGAAAAGACGAAGGCCGACCTCGTCGAGGCGGACGAGGAGTACGCGAAGGCCCGGGCCCGGGCGCTCCGGGACGAGGCCGACTACTTCGAGCGCTCCCAGAAGGCGCTCGACGACTACGCGAAGGGGATCGCGGACACCAGGGAGGGGCTCGCCGACACGGAGGCCCGGTACGCGAAGGACCGGGCGAAACAGGCCGAGGCGGACGCCGAGTACTACCGGACGCAACAGAAGCGGGTCGCGGACTACCGGGCGAGCATCGCGCAAACGCGCGAGGACGAGGCGAAGGCCGAAGCGGACGCCGCGAAGGAGGCCGAACGCCGGAAGGAGCGCGAGGCCGAGTATTACGAGGACCAACGCGAACGCCTGGCAGAGATCGCGGCCCAGAAGGTCGAGATAGAGGAGGAGCTCGCGAAGGCCCTCCAGAAGATCCGGGACGAGACCGTCCCGACGGAGGAGGAGACCCGGGCGTACGAACGGAACCGGGATCTCCTCGCCGACCTGAAGACCGATTACGACGAGCTCACGACCACGATCGACGAGAAGACCGCGGCCCTCAACCGCCAGCTCACGCCCCAGGAGAGGCTCGCCGAGCTCCTCGGGATCTCGCTCGACGACCTCAAGACGTACAACGACCTGACGGCCGACGGGACGGGGAAGGCGAAGGACTACGCCGCGGCGCAAGAGATCGCCGTCGGCACCATGGATCGCTGGGGCTACTGGCTCACGACCCTGAAGCAACAGGCCGCGGACCTCCTGGCGCCCCTCGAACCCCTCGCCCCGGTCTTCATCGGGTTAGGGGGAGCGCTCGCCTTCCTCGGCGGGCTTTTGCCCACCGTCGTCGCCCTCCTGGGGCCCGAGGCGGTCGCGGGCGGTGCCGGGCTCTCCGGGGCCCTCGTATCGCTCGCGGCGGCGGCGGCCACGAGCTTGAACCCGGTCCTCCTCCTCCTCGGCGCGCTCTCCGGGGGCGCGGCGATCCTCTGGGGCATGTGGACCGCGTCGGAAGATCTGCGGACGTCCGTCGGGAACCTCCTGGGGGCGTTTTCCAGGGTCGGCGACGGCTTCATGGCGTGGGCCGGCGGGGTCTACGAGTTTCTGAGCACGAAGATCGGCGGGGCCCTTAAGTTCCTGGGGGACTTCTACGCCGAACAATTAACAAAAATCACCGACTGGATGGCCGGGGACGGCGCCGGGGTGATCGAATTTCTCCAGTCGGCCGCCGCGTGGATCGGCGATCGCCTGGTCGGCGCGCTCGGCCTCTTCGTCGACATCTGGCAGATGTACGTCGCTCCGCCCCTCATGTGGCTCGTCGACAAGGGGCTCGACGTGCTCCTCTGGGGGCTCGGGGTGCTCGGCGACTGGTTCACGTCCCCGGCCATCCAGCACGGCTTCAGGACGGCGAGCGAGCTCCTCGGCGAGGTCTGGACATGGATGGGGAAGGTCGGCGCGATCTTCGAGGCCGCGGCCGGGCTCATCGGTGAGGCCGTCGGCGCGATCGTCGACATCCTCAGCGGCAAGGAGACCAAGCACGACATGGCCGGCGCCGCCGGGAAGGTCTGGACGGCGATCGGGGACGCGATCCCGGGGGCGTGGAAGCTCATCACGGGCGCGGTCTCGTTCGCCTGGGACCGCCTCGTCGACTGGGTCGAAGACCCCGGGCCCATGGGCGCGTGCGGGATGCTCACGACCGCGGTCGGCACGGTCTGGACGGCGCTCAAGGTCGCGGTCCCAGTCGCCTGGGATCTCATCCAGGACGCGCTCGGGTATGCGTGGGATCTCATCGTCGGCTGGGTCAAAGACCCCGGGCCGAACGGCGCGCTCGGCACGGCCACGGCCGCCATGGGCGCGATCTGGAGCGAGATCGAGCTCGCGATCCCGGCCGCGTGGGAGCTCGTGCTCGGGGCCGTGAAGGCCGCGATCGGGCTCATCGCCGGGTGGATCACCGACCCGGGCCCGGGCGGGGCCCTCGGGATGCTCGTCGGCGCGGTCGGCGCCATCTGGAAGGGGATCGAGGGCGGGATCGAGGGCGCGTGGGACGGCATCAAGACGGCCCTCTACAAAGCGACCGTCGGGGTCTACAACTTCATGATCACCGACTCGCCCCTCAACAAGCTCGTGTCGTGGGCCGCGAACATCTGGCAGGGCATCGTCGACACCTTCAGCCAGTCGATCACGGTCACCGCGCCTACGGTCGTTAAGGCGCCGGCCGTCGTGCCCCCGGGCCAGGTCGGCGGGTACAACCCCCAGACGGGCCAACCCGCGGGCCCCGCGGCACCGGCGCCGAGCGCGTCGGCGCCCGTGGCCCACATGGACTACTCGCCCCAGTTCGGCGGGGCGCCCCTCACGGTCTCGTTCGACGCCTCCGGGTCGTCCGGGAGCATCACGAGCTACGACTGGGACTTCGGCGACGGCACCGGAGGGTCGGGAAAGCGGGTCACGCACACGTACAATTACACGGGGACGTATTACCCCCGGCTCACCGTCCGCGGGCCCGGGGGCTCGTCCTCGTGGTCCGGGTGGATCACGGTCTCGGGCGGCGGCGCGCACGGCGCCCCGGTCCATCACCAGGGCGGGATCTTCCGGGCCCCGCCGGGCCAGGACGAGGGGATCGCCGTGCTCCAGGACGGCGAGAAAGTCATCCCCGTGGGACAGGTTAAAGCCGATGGAGGAGACATAAACATTAACATATATAACCCGGACCCCGAGACCCCCTCGCGCTCCCTCGTGAAGGCCAGGAGCGCGGCCCGGCAGATCCTCGGGAGCCGGGGGGTGTCCCCATGACGGAACGCTTTTACTGGACCCCGCCGGGGTCGGCGATCGAGGTGCCCCTCATCGAGCCGACCTACGTCCCCCAGGCCGGCCGGACGGGTCTGGACAACATCGGGGCCACCCTCTACTCGGCGAGGGCGCCGTATGAGGACGGGGCGCGGGCGATAGGCGGGAGCTTCGACCCCCGCGAGGTCGTCTTCCCGTTCGTCATGATCGCCGAAGACCCGGCGACCATGCCGGCCCTCCGGCGCGCGACCATGCGGTTGTTCGCGCCGAACGCCGGCGTCGGCGTGCTCCGGTGGGTCCACGAGGACGGCGTGTCCTGGGTGCTCCGGTGCCGGGTCGTCGAGGGCGTCCGGTGGGATCCCCCGGGGGCGCTCGGCCAACACCGGCTCAAGGGGACGCTCGTCCTCCAGGCGGACGACCCCTTCTTCTACGACGCGGCGCTCAACACAGCGAGCGCGCCGATGTTCACCGGGGGATGGTCCCTCGGGGCCGGCGATCCCCCGGGGACGGGCGAGTGGGGCTTCCCCCTCTCGTTCGGTGAGAGGACGGGCGTGATCGCCGTGAACAACGCCGGCGACGTCGCCGTCCCGTGCACGCTCACCCTGACGGGCCCGGCACGGTATCCCCAGTTCGAGAACCTGACGACCGGGGACGTCTGGAAATGCACCCAGCCCCTCCTCGCCGGCGAGCAACTGATCGTCTCCAGCGTCTTCGGCGCCAAAACGGTCTACCACTTCAACCCGGCCACGGGGGTCCGGACGAACGCGCTCGCGACCCTCCGCATGGGCTCGCAATGGATCGACCTCGTCCCCGGGCCGAACGAGATCTCGTTCGCGGGCTCGGAGAGCGCCGAGAGCGCCACGCTGACCGTTGAATGGTATGCCAGGTATTTAGGAGCTTAGTAGTATGTCAATCAGAGCTAGACTCACAACCAAGGACGGGACTCTGGCCGACGCGGCCAACCCGATCCACACGACGGGGGGAGCCCCCACCGTCACGAAGGCGACCGGGAGCGCGGCGATCGCGCTCTCGTACACGCACGCGACCGAGGCGTTCGTGCTCGACGCGGTGACCGTCCACTTCAACGCGGCGCCGGCCGCGGCCGGCGACCTCACCGTCACGCTCGACAGCGCCCAAGGGGCCGCGTACGATACGGTCCTGGCACGGGTCGACCCGTCCGCGACCGTCGCGACCGACATCGTGGTCGGGTTCGACGGCGGGGCGCTCCCGTGCGAGCCGGGCGACGCGGTCGTGGTCGCGTACGCGAACCCGAGCGCCCGGACGTTCGGCGCGACCATCCGCACGCGGCGGGTGGGGTGAGATGGCTCCGAAGATCACCGTCAACGGCCGCCGCGTCGGGGAGTACGGCGGCTATGACGCCCTGGTCTACCAGGACGGCGGCACCGTCACCGCCGAGAACCGGCACGGCGCGACTATCTCAAGCAGCGACGACGCCGCGACCGTCCTCCAGGCGGCGATCACCCCCGGCGGGACCGTCCTCGTCGACGCCGGCGAATACGTGCTGGAGGCGACGCAGACCCCGGACTTCTCCTTCGCGTACAGCGTCTGCCTCATCGTCCCGCCGAGCAAAACCACCCGCCTCATCGGCGCGGGCTCGGGGGCGACGACGCTGAAGCTCGCCGACGGCCAGAACGCCGTGGACCGCGGGGCCCTGATGATCATGGCCACGGGCCAGAAGGCCGGCGGCGTCTACGGGCCGACGTACGACGGGCTCGAGATCGCCGGGATGACCCTGGACGGCAACAAGGCCAACCAGACCCTCGGCCCGATCTGGATCGACGGCTCCGGGCTCATCCTCACCGGGGGCAAGCGGGCCGGCACGGTCTACGATCGCTACGGGCTCCACCTGCACGACCTCGAGCTGAAGAACAGCCAGGCGGCGGCGGTCTACTGCGGCAACAACTCGGGGGGCGTGGAGAACTTCGCCCTCCTCGATCACCTCTACGTGCACGACTGCGGCGCCCGGGCCATCGAGATCGACTTTACGGACCACGTCACCGCTCGAAACATCCTGACCCACAACAACGGCGAGGACTACGCATCGGCCGCGTTCACGGGGATCATCGCGCACAACAACCCCGCCACGCTCGGGGCGCGCACGATGGCCGACCGGCTCGTCCTCGAGAACGTCACCACGTACGACCGGCTCTACCTCAAAAACCTGCAACGGCCCGTCGTCCGCGGGCTCTACTCCGACACGACCGCGATCACCGATGCGGCGAACGTCTGCGGGGTGAACCTGTACCGCTGTTACGAGGCGGTGGTCGAGGTCGACTACGTCGCCGCGCCGACGGTCGGGATCTGGGCCCACTCGTACGTCCCCGAGGGCGGGAGCGCGCTGACCGTCCCGGTCGCCTACATCCACAACCGGGGGCTCATCGTCGCCGCGACGCCGGTGAAGGCCGACTATGGCGCGTTCGTCCACCTCGACGGCGGGGAGATCCGGGGCATCCCGGACGCGACCTGCTACGGGTTCTACGTCGACGCCGCCGGGAACCACTGTTCCAACGTCTACTTCGGCACCGACCTCGACTACCTGATCGCGGGCGGCACCGGGTCCACGACCCTCACCGGGTGCCGGTCGGCGGCGGCCCTCCCGAGCTCCGGCACGATCGTCAACTGCGGCGGCAACGTCAACTTCAAACTCCAGGCGACCGGCACGAGCACCGGCACGGGCTCGGAGCAGACCATCGCCCACGGGCTCCGCGCCGCGCCGACGCGCGTCTCCGTCACCCCGACCGAGACAGGCGCGACCGTCTCCGCCGTCTGGGCCGACGCCACGAACCTCCACGCCACCGTCACGAGCGGGAAGGCGTACGTCTGGAGCGCGGAGGTATGACCGGCTTCGGCGAGGGGCCGTTCGGGCTCGGGCCGTTCGGCGGCATCGACGACCCGACCGCCACCTACGGCGAGATCGTGCTCTCCGAGGCCGACATCGCGCCGATCGACCACGAGCCGACGTGCAACGCGACCGACCTCCAGAACGGCCGCGTCCGGCTCCAGGGCTCGAGCGTCTCGCGCCGCGCGTGGACGATCGACGCCCTGGCCGACGACCACGCCGAGATCGAAGCGCTCGCGGCCCTCACCGGCCAGCACCTGACTCTGAACATCAACGGCGTGGAGTACCCGGGCGTGATGATCCGGGGAGAGATTGCCGAGGCGCCCCTCGCTCCGTCCTGGTGGGGCTACCGGGTCGACCTCGTCGAGGATCCAGTATAGGAGCATCTGACACATGGCACACGACCCGGTCGACTCAAATTCGACCTATACGGCGACCTTCGCGTTCGAGAAGGCCATGCTCGGCGCCTACGCCGGGCGCTGGCAACAGTTAGTCAACGACAATCTCGACGCCATCGACACAGCGATAGCCGGCCGGGCCGCGGCGAACCACGCGCACACGGGCACGTACGAGCCGGCGATCGCGACCCTCGCCGTCGCGAAGGGCGGCACGGGGACCGGGACGGCGCCGAGCGCGGGCCAGGTGCTCACCATCGACGAGAACGGCGATCCGATCTGGAGCTCGTGATCCCATGACGGACGGCGAGCTCGTGGACCTCGTGGGCGTCCCGGTCGCCGAGACGGCCCCCTCCGGGCTCACGGCAACGGGCGATCCGTATGCGGCCCTCCCCGATTGCCCCCTCGCGGTGGTCTGGTTCGGCGGGGCCGTGTACGCCGTGCTCCCGTTCGGCGGCCCCCTCCGGTTCGACGGGGCGGCGTGGACCCCGCTCCCGGGCATCCCCTCGCCGGACATCACGCTCGCGTGCGTCCACGGGGGCGCGCTCGTCTTCGCGACCCCCTCGGGCGCGTGCTGGCGGTACACTGGCGCGACGTGGACCGGGCTCCCCTCGACCGGGCTCGATTACACGGCCGCCCTCCTCTCGATCCGCGGGATCATGTGCGCCTTCGGCGGCATGTACGGCGAGGGCGACGCGGCGGCGTGCGCGATCGCGGCCTTCAACGGGGCCACATGGTCCGCGACCCTGACGGACGAGGCCGGGGGGGAGGTCGTCGCGGTCGTGCCGGACGGGGCGGAGGGCTTCATCGTCGCCGCCTCGAATTGTGGGGACACCCAGACGGGGTTGTACGGGCTCTCGTCATACTTCGCATGGGCCGGGCCCGGGGCGGCGACCATGACCCGCACGGGCGGGGGCGGGGCCTCCCGGTGGGTCGAGAGCGCGGCGCTCGTCGACGGGGTGCCGCACGTCCTCCTCGCCGAGACGTTCGACGAGGGGATCGTCCACACCGTCGACCGATGGACCGGCACCGCCTGGGAGACCGTGGCCGGGCTCGGCACCCTCCCCCTCCACGCGGGCCTCCTCCCGGACGGCGCCGGGGCGGTCCTCTGGGCGTCGACCGGGGCGTGGGGCGAGACCTTCGCGTCCTCCCTCTCACAGTACGACGGGGTCGCCGTCGCCGAGCTCGTGGACCTGGCGCCCGCGGCCGGGACCGACGACCATATCGTCTTCGGGTGGGTCGACGGTGCGACCCTGACGGCCGTGGTCGAGAACACCGCCGACGGCTACCGGCTCCAGGACTTCGCGATCGCCCGGGTGATCGTCGTGCCGGCCGCGGCCTCGTGGACGGACGGCCCCGACCGCTTCGCCCTCTCGCGCTTCGGCCGGCGCGCGGTCCCGGCCCCAACGGCCCCGACGTGCGAGCCCGACCGCTTCGGCCTCTCGCCCTTCTCCCGGCGATACGTCGAGCCCATCGAGGTCGTCGGCGCGGTCCTGGAGGCCACGGCAACGATCGCCCTCGGCCGGTGCGGGGCGTCGGGTGCGGTCGTGCACGGCCTGACGGGGGAGATCTCGCCGGCCGCCTCGACCGTCTTCGCGCGCCTCCGGGCCCCCGTGGTCTTCGTGCTCGACGCGGCCCGGCACCCCGTCGCGGTCCTCGACGGGTACGAGCTCTTCGAGTGGGTCGACCACTGGCGCGAGCCCGACGAGTGGACCCTCATCATCGACGCGAAGGTGCCGGGCGCGAAGACCCTGGCGACCGGGGCGTTCATCGCGGCCGTCGTGCCGGGCGGTGAGACGAAGGTCGGGCTCATCGACGACCCCGGGGTCTCGCTCACGGGGACAGACGGCGTCGAGGCGATCGTCGTGACCGGCCGGTGCTACGGGTCGATGCTCGGCGCGAGAAACGCCCTGGCGGGGACCGCGTCGGGCTCGGGGACGGACGCCTGGGGCCTGACATCGACGTGGGACGGCGGCCAACCGGGCTCCCCTGCCGGCGCGATGGCCTATTACGTTCATCGGAACGCGATCGCCCCGGCCGAAGCCTACCGGGCCGTCCCCGACCTCGCGATCGGGACGCTCACGGCCACGGAGCTCCAGGTCCGGTATAACGCCCGGTTCCAGCCGATCACGGAGATCCTCCTGGAGATCTGCCAGTACTCGGGGCTCGGGTGGAGTATGCGGTACGACGAGGACGCCGGCCTCTTCCGGTTCGACGTGCTCGGCGGCCGGGACATGACCGGCCGGGTGGCGTTTTCCCCCGACTACGGCACGGTCGCCGGGATCGCGTTCGCGCGCCGGACGCGGGACGCCCGGAACCTCGCGTGGGTCGCGGGCCAGGGCGAGGGCGCCCTCCGCGACGTGCGGGGGTATTACGACACGGCCCGGTATCCCCGGGGCCCGCCGTCGGGGCTCGCCCTCCGCGAGATGTTCGTTGATGCACGAGACATCGGGCCGACGTCCGAGACGACCCTCAAGGAGCGCGGCGACCAAAAGCTCGCGGAGGTCGCCGAGGAGGCGAGCGTGGAGTTCACGCTCCTTACGGGCGGCGCGTACGATTACCCCCGGGACTTCCGCACGGGCGACGTGGTCCGGGCCGACTACCCGGGATGGGCGTCGACCGAGGCCCGGATCGTCGCCGTCGGGCAACGCTGGGACGCCGACGGGCGCACCGTGACCGTCGCGGTCGGGTCGGAGCCCGCGGACGTGAGGAAGACCATACTCGACCTGGCACGGCGCCAGGACCAACAGGAGAGGAAAGGATAACCATGACAGAGCAAAGCGGATTTTTCGCCGACGGTGTCGGCGACATCAGGCGATACAGCCAGGCCCACCTCGCGGCGGCCCTGATGCTTTTCGCCCGGAACGGCGTCTCGCATATCTTCGGGAACGGGTGCCAGGTGGCCGTCACGACCCCGGCGACCCGTGCGGTCACCGTGGCCGACGGGTGCGCCCTCATCCAGGGGTATTATTACCAGAACGACGCGACGATCACCCTCCCGATCGCGGCGGCGGACGCGACGAACCCCCGCATCGACCGGGTCGTCCTCCGGCTCGACGCGCTCGGCGACCGTGCCATAACGGCGCTCGTCGTCACGGGGACGCCGGCCGCGACCCCCGCGGCCCCGGCCCTTGTGCGCTCTGGCGGGCTCTACGACATCGGCCTCGCGACCCTCCTCCTCCCGGCGAACGCCGAGACGGTCTCGGCCGTCACGGACACGCGCATGATCGCCGAGACGTGTGGGTATATCGAGCCCTGGCGGGTGAGCCAGACGTCGTTTTACCCGACCGCGGCCGTCAACATGCAGGGCCAGAAGATCACGAACCTGGCGACGCCGACGGCGAACGGGGACGCCTGTACGTTGGGGGTGGCCCACACCCTCTGGGAAAGCGCGATCCAGAGTGCGAATTTTGCGGGCGACCTCGTCCCAATGGCCGGGGCCCCGGGCATGCTCGAAGACCTCGGGGCGGACCACTCGAACCCGGCATCTGGAAAGCACATCTTCGGCCGGCGGGTCAACAGCGGAGACGTCGAGTGGCTCCTCTGCAACGGGGCCGAGGTCCGTAAGACGACCTTCGGCGTCGAGTCCCGGGACATCGGGTATGGCGACCTCTACACGGCGATCGGGGACGCCTATGGCACCCCGAGCGGCGGGTCGCTCTTCTTCCGGCTCCCGAACTTCGAGGGGGCCGTGATGGGCTTCTACAAGGCCGGGGCGACGGGGTTCGGAATCATCGGCCAACGGGTGCTCCAGCTCCCGGTCACCATGACCGCCGGCGGCGGAGCCGAGATCCCCGCGCGTTTGACCGTCGGCGGGATGCTCATCAAGGTGTGATATGGTGACAAAATACGTTTTCGCGGCGCCCGACTCGTCCGACGCAGACCGGGCCGCGGCATCCGCCGGGTGCCTCTTCTCGGGGTCGTGGACCACGGCCCAGAAGGCGATCATTTCGTCGAACACGGCCTCGGAGATCGAGTTCCGCGCCGGCACCTATGCCTTCTCCGGGGCCCTGACGGTCGGCAACAACACGAATTTCCACGGGCCCGCGGGGTCGATCCCCGTCCCGGCCCGGAAGCGGACCCTCGTCGACCACGACCCGCGGACCATGGCCGTCTTCCGGTCTCTGCCGAGCCACCAGTACTCGACCGAGACCATGATCGGCGGGGCCCCGGGCGGGGTCGAGAGCCCGACCAAGCCGTCGAGTGTGAAGGCCACGATCACGACGGCGAGCGCGGGCTCGAACGTCCAGATCGCGGACGTCTACATGCTCGGGTACATAACCCTCAACCTCCCAAGCGCACGGAGCTGTACGGTGTTCCGGGTCGTGATCTCGAACTACCTGGGGAAGGCGAGCGACTACCCGAACGGCTCCTGGTGCAACATGGGATTTGAAGCGACCGGCGCGTTCTGGTTGAAGAGCTCGTGCTCGAATATCAAATTCGATACGTGCATCAGTCAGTTCAGCTCTCACCACGGCTTTAACATCCAATTCGGGAGCGGCACAAGCACGGGTATAACGCTCAAAGACTGCCGGGCGCTCCATTCGGGGTGCGGCATGATCCGGTCGGGCGCGGATAAGAGGACCGCCCTGGCGCTCCTGAACGAGTCCCTCGCAGTCCCGGCCCTCAAGTTCCGCCAGGGGCGCGGGTATCTCTGTTGGGCCGTGGGGTTCGACTTGAACGAGCACGGCACGGTCGACGACCTTCTCGCGGAGGACTGTTACGCCTACGATTCGTGGAAGGTCGGGTTTTACCAGGAACCGGGGCGGATCAACAAAAACGTCCGGCTCGTCCGGTGCGTGTCTGAGGAGGCGGGGAAGCGGGCCACGATCACGATCGGGACGGGGACGGGCGCGGTCGTCCGCATGATCCCGCGGGAGAGCGAGGCGTCCAACTTCTACCTCCAGAACGCGGTCCTCTATGACTGCATAAGCCGCGGGGCCCTGAAGGCCGGGTACGACCTCTTCCCCCAGTCCGATTATACCCAGGTCGTCGACGGGGTCGCGTACCGGATGGCGCTCGTCGGGTGTAAGGACTGTGGATCTGGGTATGGTGTCGCGTGCGGCCCGTGCAACACGGGGAGAGTCCTGATCAAAAATTGCACGTTCGCGAATTACGGGCATTATGCCGTGAACCTCGCCGGTAACGGGCCGTACACGGTCAAGGGCATCCGGATCAAGGTGCCGGCCGAACGCGCCGGGCGCCCGCCGCTTCGCATCGGGCGGTATTGCCGGGTGAATAGCGCCATGAGCCTCTCCGACGGGCGCATGGGGAACTTCACGAGCGGATTTAAGGAGTGCAGAGACGTCGCCGTCACCGTGGACGGGGTCGTGGAGGGGCTCAATGCGGGCGTGGCGGCCTACCTCGGCGGGCCGTACCAACCCAAGAGCCCGGGCGCCGTCACCCTCTCGCGGGCCACGACCCCGGTCTTCTCCCAGGCGGAGCTCGACGCGCTCTGTGTCGCGGCCACGCCGACCGATCCCGGGGATCCCGTCGAGCCGACGGACCCCGGGGATCCCGTCGAGCCGACGGACCCCGAGGTGCCGGGAGAGCCCGGGACGGCCCCGGTCGCGGCCTTCACGGGCGCCCCGACCTCGGGGCTCGCGCCCCTCACGGTCCAGTTCACGGACCAGACCGACGGGGCCGAGTCGTGGACGTGGTCGTTCGGTGACGGGAAGACCTCGACCATCCAGAACCCGACGCACACCTACACGGTCCCCGGGACGTACCCGGTATCGTTGAACGTCGGAAAGGGCGGGATGTACGACGGGGAGCATAAGAGCGGATATATCCGCGTCTTCTCGGCCGGCGGGACCGACGTGGTCCCGGTCAACCCAGGAAACCGCGTCTGGCTCCTCTCCGACCCGAAGGTCGTCCAGGCATACGACGGTGAGGGGGCGATCGCGGCGACCATCACGCTCCGGATCGACGAGGGCCAGGCCCCATGAGCACGCGGATCCTCTGTGTCGGGGACGCCATCACGCGCGGCACCAACCGGGACGGGTCGGGCGCGCTCCCCTCGACCATCACCTCCTACTCCTGGCGCCGGTGGCTCTGGACGGCCCTCCGGGAGAAGGGGCGGGACGTGGACTTCGTCGGGCCGCACACATGGCCCGATTTTGAAAATGTCGAGTTCGACCAGGGTAATTGCGCCTTCGGCGGGAACACGACGATCGCCTGGATGCTCGACAAGGTCCGGGCCCTCCGCGTGGCCGACGCCGCCGCGAAGGCGAAGGGCGAGGCCACGATCGCCCCCCAGGTCGCGCTCGTCCTCATCGGCACAGAGGACGCCTATAAACAGACGACGATCGCAGACCGGAAGGCCGGGATCCTCTCGCTCGTCACGGAGCTCCGCGGGTGGTACGCGGACCACTACGCGACGGGCGCGCTCCAGGTCGTTCTTTCAACCCTCCCGCCGACGACCGACGGCGAGAACGGGGCATACCGGGACCGGACCCAGATCCAGCCGTTCAACCTCGCGCTCGCCGAGCTCGTCACGACCCTCACGAAGCCCGAGTCCCAGGTGCTCCTCGTCGACCCCCACGACGGATGGACGGCGGCCATGAGCGACAGCACCGGGAGGAAGCCGAACGAGGCCGGGGACAAGCACATTTCCTCACAATTCTTCGCGGCCGTCGAGCCCCTTCTCGGCGGGGTGGGCCCCGTGATCCCCACACCCGACCCGGAGACCGGGGAGGAGCCGAATTATTCGGTCGGGTCGATCCGGGCCGAGTTCGTGACCGCCCCGGCCTCGGTTGTCGCGGGCGCCGCGGTCACGTTCACGGATAGGAGTGTCGCCGACCGGAAGAAGATGCACCGGCGGGTCGTGATCATCGACGGGATCGACCCCGGATACGTCCGGGACATGATCAAGTACGTCCCTGACGATATATTCAAGCTCACTATCGACCCGACGACCCCGGTCGAGGGCGTGGACTGGGCCATGCAGGAGCACGCCACGGAACGGGGCCCGATCCTCATCCCCTACCCCCTGACGAACGACACGGTCCTCGTCTCCGACCGGGCGCACGCCGGCGCCGACTGGACCGGGGTCGGGGCGATCTCGTGCTATCCCCCCGTGCTCGGAAAGGTCTCGCTTCCCCTCATCGCGGACGAGGTCGCGAAGGGCCTGTACCCCGAGCACGGCCAGACCCTCCTCCACGAATTGCTCCACACGATCGAGGGGCTGGAGAGCTCGGACGATCTGTATTTCTCCGAGGGCTTCCTCGCCTGGCTGGAGGCGCACCCGTCCGACCTCGCCACGGCCTTCCTCCGAAACCCGGCGGCGATGGAGACGACGTACGAGCTCCTCAGCTTCTTTTATTATTACCTTATCGAGACGTACCGCACGACCCCGGAGCTCTGGAGCCGGCAGGTAACGTATTTCTGGAGCTTCGGCGACGGCGCGACCTCGACCGAACGCTCGCCCGTCCACACGTACGCGGCGGCCGGCGCCTACCCCGTCCACCTGACGGTCACGACCCGGGAGGGGTTCGACACGTCCGACCTCGTGACGCTCACGGTCGCGGCCCCCACGGCGCCCCCGGTCGCGGCCTTCCGGGCGAGCGCGTCGGCGGGGGAGGCCCCGTTCGGCGTCCAATTCTATGACGAGAGCACGGGGGGCACCCCCGACACCTGGCGGTACGAGTTCGGGGACGGCGCCGAGAGCTCCGCGGCCACCCGGAACCCGACCCACGTCTACACGTCCCCGGGGGTCTACTCGCCCCGGCTCACGGTCACGAACGGCGCGGGGACGTCCACGGTCGAGCACGAGCACGCGATCACGGTCCTCCGGCCCCCCGCAGCCCCGCCGGCGATCCACGAGCTCGAATACGCCGGCTTCGTCGACCTCCTGGAGATGGTCGCCGAGATGTTCGGGTATATCGAGCTCCGGGACGAGGGCGGGAAGGCCCTCGCGCCCCGCATCCCGACGGCCGGCCGGATCACGGCGACCCTGGAGGAGGACACCCTTAACCTCGTGCTCCAGGTGCGGATCCTCGGCGCGGACCTCGCGGCGCTCCCTCAGAAGATAAGCGGCGGGGAGTTCTACGAGAACGCGGTCGGTGGGGAGAGGCTCGCCCGGGCCATCTTCGAGGATATGCCGATCTGGCCCGTCCTCAATGCGTCCGTCGACGCTCTCGACATCACGATCCCGATCTCGGTCGTGGCGGAGTCCGTTCTGCCGCGGATCACGAACTTGAGCCTCCAGAACGTGACCGGGGTCACGGGCGCGGCCCTGGTGGCCTCGTTTCGCGTCCAGAACCCTCCACCGGGCGCCGTGGTGGTGCTCTCTGAGTATTCGCCGGTGGTGCCGGTCGGGGGCCAGGCCCGGCTCTCCCTGAAGGTCGTTCGCTCCTGAAGAAAATCAAAACAAAACTTTTTTTAAGTAGCCGACTAATCACTATCCATGGTGACCAACACCATGGAAGCGAAACCGGCGGCGATCATCGTCTGCGATCGCCTCACGGACTACCAGGCGCGGCGCCTCGCGGAAGACCTCGGGCTCTACGGGTCCGACGGTCGCACGCTCGCCGACCGCATCGACTCAGAGGCTTGAGAACATGACGCAAAAAGAAGGGGTGGAAGCGGTGACAACGGCGTCCCTTACCAACGCCAGATCTATACTGGTACCTGGGGGACATGAGTGTTTCGGTCGGGCGCTCCTGGAAGCGGCGATCATGGCAGAGCGGGAGAACAACGAGATCGGGATGACGGGGAGGGCGAGCTCGTGAACATCGTTCCGGCCCTGATGATATGCCCCGCGTGCGGTGCGGAGGGGCGGCGCGTGATCTTCCGGCGGGCCGCGAACGCGACGCCGACGTGCTCCCGGTGTGGGTCCACCCTCCGGCGCGCGACTCAACGAGACTTCGAGGCCCACGCCGCGAAGACCTGGGGGACGGCCGCATGAGCGGCGAGCCGAAGACGATCACCACGGGCGGGGATCCGGACGGGGACTGCTATACGTCCATCTATGCGTCGGAAACCGGCATTGTTGCCGGCGGACGGTTCGACGGGTACGCCATCGAGCCGGCCGTGGCGCCATGGTCCGCCGTCCTGGAGCACGCGCCCCCCGGGGCCCTCGTGAAGGCCCTTTCCGGCCACGAGGGCGACCGCGAGGCGATGGAGGCCCTGGAGCGCGTGCGCGTCGAGCTCTCGCGCGAGTGCCGGCGGAGCCTCCGGGCCGCGATCGCCGCCCGCGATCAGCTCCTCGGGGAGAAATCGGACGAGATCCGATGGCTCCGGGGCGAGGTAAGCAAGATGATCGGCAAGCTCACGCCGATCGCCATCGCCGAGACGAGCGGCGCCGGCCTGAAGGGCCCCGTCGGGCCCGTGCCGGCTCCCGAGGACGACGAGTACGGGGGTGTCGGCCCGAAATGATGGCCCCGGTCCTGGACGAGGACGGCCAGAGGATCCCCGGGAAGCCGGGGACGTGGCTGGAGGTCGCATACGACCGGCACCTGGAGGCCGAGCGCCTCCGGGAGCGCCTGAAGACGGTGGAGGACGATAAGGCGTACGCGCTCGACATGGCGAAGGACGACCCGATCCACGTGGTGAATCTTGGATACGGTACCGTCCGGCTCGTCGTCACCCCCGGCCGCCGAAGCATCGACAACGACCTCTTCGTCGCGGCCTTTCCGGCGCTCTGCAAGACCGTGAAGAAGGCCCCGGGGCTCGCGGCGGCCCAGGCGATCCTCTCGCCGGAGGAGCTCGCCCCGGTCCTGAAGCGGAGCGAGGACAAGCTCGCGCTCAAGTTCACGCCGACGGTCGAGATCCCGATCCGTGAGGATAGCGAACCATGATTCACGACACCGAAGACACCACGGCCGAGGCGCACCTCTTCCACGCGCTCGGCAACCCGATCCGGCTCCGCGTCCTCCTGACGCTCGACGAGCCGATGCCGGTCCACGACCTCAACGAGATTATCAGCTCCTATCCCGACTCGAAGCTCTCGTATCACCTCTCCCTCCTGGCGAAGCGCGGGCTCGTCACGCGCACGCCGCGCGGCAACCTCCGGATCTACCGGCGAACGGCGCTCGGCGACGCGATCGCGTTCGTGGTCCTCCTCTACCGTGCGGTTCGGGGGCGCCGATGACGCTCCTACTGACGCCGATCTTCGAGTGGCTCGTGCCGGTCTCCGTCCTGGTGGTCGGGCTCGCCGCGGTGCACCTCCACTGCTGCCCGCCGAAGCGCGGACACCTCGCACGGATGGGGTGGGCATGACCGTCCCAAAGACCCCGTGCGGGATCGTCTGCGTCGGGCTCCTCCCCGTGGACGTCTGCCGCTCGTGCGCGATGGACTGCCCCGCCCGCGGCCATGAACGCACCTGTCGCGGCGGGTGCTCGGAATGCACCTGCGGGGGACACGAATGAAGGTCACGAAGGAGAAAGTCGACGAGATCCGAAAGTTCGCAGAGAACATCTCGGACGACGCCCGCACGCTCCGCAAACAGGCGATCAAGCTCCTCGACATCTGCGACAGTCTCGGGGAAGACTCGACGGACGAGGCGTATCAATGACCCCCCCGACCGTCTCGCGCGACGGCCCCGGGCTGCTCTTTACGGGGCTCGACGTGTTTCCGGTCAACCTGGTCGAGGTGACGGCGTGACGGTCATCTCAACGGGGTGGAGCGAGGTCGAGAGCCAGATCTGCGAGATGAAGCGGGCCGGGGTGACGACGGCCGAGATCGCCCTCCACGTCGGGTGGGGCCTGGAGGCGATCCGGCGCGTCCTGAAGAAGCACGGGATCAAGACCAACCCGTTTGGGCTCTCGCTCATCTGGACCGCCGAGGAGGAGGCGGCGATCGACGGGGCCACAACGCCCCACGAGGCGATCGTCCGGTACCGGGCCGCCATGGGCGAGCGCGCCCGGCGAACCGACGACGCGATCCGGCACAAGCGGCTGACCATGATCCGGGACGCCGCCCGGAAGGGGTCGCGATGACCTCCATCCTCCTGCCGACCGGGTGGGGCGAGGTGAAGACCGCCATGATCGCCGACGCCGCGGCCGGGTTCACCCCGGCACAAATCGCGAAGCGCTCCGGGTGGGGCGTGAGGACGGTGTTCTCCGTCCTCCGCGCGGCCGGCGTGGAGCAACCGAACACGACGTGGTCCGACGCGGAGAAGGCAGCGATCCGGCCGGCGACCTCGAAGAGGGAGGCCATCGCCCTCTACCGGGCGGCCATGGGCCCCGAGGCCCGGCGTACGGACATGGCGATCCGGAGCCGGTGGATGCGGGGCGGGCCCGGCCGTGATCCGACAGGACGTGGTCGCGTGACCCCGTGGTCCGACGCGGAGAAGGCCGCGATCCGGCCGGCGACATCGAAGGAGGAGGCCATCACCCTCTACCGGGCGCGGTTCCCCGACTCGAACCGGACGCCCTCTGCCATACGGAAGATGTACAACAAGGCGCGGCGCGATGGGTCGGCGTTCCACGGGCTCGCGAAGGTGCAGGAGGGGTTGGTGTGAACGTCCGCCTCGTCGACATCGACAGCCGGATCCCAAACCTCGCCCTGATGCAGGTCAGCGCCTACCACAAGGCGCAGGGCGACGAGGTCGGCTTCGATGTGAATGACCCAGATCGGGTTTACGTTAGCTGTATATTCTCGAAGAACGCGGCGACGGCGCGCGGGGTGGCGACGATGTTCCCCGGCGCCGACGTGACGCTCGGGGGCTCGGGGCTCGGCTATTCGTGGCTCCCCGAGGCCATGCAGAAGATCAGGCCCGATTACGACCTCTACCCGTCCGAATATTCGCTCGGGTTCACCTCGCGGGGCTGCATCCGGAACTGCGAGTTCTGCATCGTCCGGGCGAAGGAAGGACGGTTCCGGCGCTGGCAACACCCGCGCGAGTTCCACGACGAGCGCTTCGACACGATCGCCATGCTCGACAACAACATACTCGCCGATAAAAAGTGGTTCTTCGAGGTCTCCGACTGGTGCCTCGCGCACCGGCTGAAGGTCGATTTTATGCAGGGGCTTGATGTCCGGCTCCTCGACGAGGAGATCGCGGAACGGCTCAAGGCGCTCAGGTGGGCCGCCAATATCCGCTTTGCCTTCGACCACGTCGACGAGGAGCCCGCTGTGTTGCAGGGGATCCGGTTGCTCGACGCAGCCGGGATCAATCTGAGGAACGACGTTTCCTTCTTCGTCCTGGCCGGCTTCAAGGGCTCGACGTTCGAGGACGCGCTCTATCGGTGCCGGAGGCTGCGCGAGGCGGGCACGAACGCCTACGTGATGCGGTATACCCGGTCGTCGAAGCTGAACGCCCTGGCGCGGTGGGCGAACGCGCGCCAACTCTTCTGGACGATGGACTTTGCCGACTACACCCGCAAGGCGGTGGCGCCGTGAGCACGGCCGCGCGCCGGCTCGGGTTCAGCTTCGCCCCGCCGAAGAAGGCGAAAGCGGGGAAGCAGCCGCACCGGCGCGTGGTCGAGGACGGCTATACGTTCGGTAGCGAAACCGAGCGCGCGTTCTACCGGGTGCTTAAACTCTGGCGCGCGGCCGGCCGGATCACGGCGATCGAGCCGCACCCCGTCTTCACCTTCCAGGCGAAGTTCACGAACGCCCGCGGCATCAGGCGGGCCGCGCGGAAGTACACGGCGGACTTCCGGGTAACGCTCGCGGACGGCTCGGAGCGCGTCTTCGAGGTGAAGGGCGCGAAGAAAACGAAGGGGGTCGTCGGCCCGTTCTGGACGCTGGATTACAAGATCCGGCGGGACGCCGTCGAGCTGCAGTACGGGATCGCCATCTGGACGGTCTACCCGGACGGCGGGCAATGGATCGACGCGGACACGAAGAAGCCGGTGGTGTGGACGTGACGGCCCGGATCATCACCGGCGACGCGCTCGCGCCGCTCCTGGCCGTGAGGACGTTGGATGCGTTCTTCGAGGAGGCGGAGGCGTGACCGGCGTCGCGCCCATGCCGTACCGAAAATTATGTATCAAAGTATCTATCTGGAAGTGGTAAAATGAGACGATCAACCGCCAATGGTGGTGAGGTGCAAGCATGATTGGAACCCAGGCCGCACCGTCACCGGTCGGGGTTTTTGGAACCCTGCCTATATCATCCATTCGGATCAAGCCGGGCCGCCGGCCACTGAATGAAACAAAAGTCGGTGAGATTGCCGAGTCGATCCCGGTCGTCGGTCTGATCAACCCGATCACGGTCTCGGCCGACAACGTCCTGATCGCTGGGCTCCATCGGGTCGAGGCGTTCAACCGGCTCGGTCTCAGCGAGATCCCCGCGATCGTCTTCAGCTACGACGAGATACAGGCGAAGCTCGCCGAAGTCCTCGAGAACTCCGCCCGCTCCGACCTCTCTGAACTCGCGAAAGGGCAGGCGCTCCTCGAGGCGAAGACGCTCTACGAGGCGATGCACCCCGAAACGAAACGGGGCGCCGCCGGGGCCGCCGCGAGATGGGATGCGACTGGCGAAACGCCAGTTGCATTTACAACAGTGGCGGCAAAAGAGGCGGGGAAATCGGACAGTGCTATATTTCGATCGATCCAGATCGCGAAGGCGATCGCACCCGACGTCCAGGAGGCGATCGCCGGCACCGACCTCGCCGACTCGAAAAAAGACCTGCTCAACCTCGCCCGGATCAAAGACCCAGAGAAACAGCGCGAGGTCGCCCGGAAGGTGCTCGCGGGAGAGGCGAAGGACGTCCACACGGCCTACCTCAATGTGAACCGCGCCGAGAAGCTCGAGGCGCTCGCCGAACCGGCGCCCATGAGCACCGCGGCGGGCTCCTATAATGTGATCCTCGCCGATCCCCCGTGGCGGTATGAGTTTTCAGAGACGTCCGGTCGCAAGGTCGAGAACCACTATCCGACGATGGATCTCGCCGACATCGCGGCACTGGAGATCCCGGCCGACGAGACCGCGATCCTCTTCCTATGGACAACCGCTCCGAAGCTCGAGGAGGGGCTAGACATCCTACGGGCGTGGGGCTTCACGTACAAGACCTGCGCGATCTGGGACAAACTGAAGAAAGGGCTCGGCTACTACTTCCGCGTTCGTCACGAGATCCTGCTCGTCGGGACGCGGGGCGACTTCCCGACGCCGGCCGCCGAGACCCGCCCCGACTCGGTCTTCTCAATACCGAAGGGCGAGCACTCGGCGAAGCCCGAGATCGTCCACGAAATGATCGAGGCCATGTACCCGAAGGCCCGCCGGCTCGAGGTCTTCGCACGGGCGGCCCGGCCCGGGTGGGAGGTGTGGGGCAATGAGGTCTCATAACTTCGACGCGTGCCTCGAGTATTCGCACCGGGCATCGGTCGAAGGCATATTCGATGCCGCGTACCGCGAGTGGTTCCCCGACCTGCAACGGATCGAACTCGCCGAAGACATGGCCCGGCAGCGGAGAGGGATCGATAAGGTGCTCCACTTCGCAGCGGGCAACTCGTGGACGGTCGATGAGAAGATGCGGAAGGAAGATTATGGGGACATTCTGATCGAGACAATCTCTGTTTTCCAGAATAACCAGAAGGTGAAAAAAGGATGGATCTACACCTGCCAGTGTGACTTTATCGTCTACGGGATCGAGCCAACGCGGAAAGCGTACCTCCTCCCTGTGCCCCTCCTGAAGAAGGCGTGGTTGAAGAACCATCATGTGTGGGAGCAGACCCATCGATCGGTCACTGCCAGGAACGAGAGGAACGGATCCCGGTGGCAGACGATCTCGACGGCGGTCCCGATCCGCGATCTCCTCGACGCGATCCGCCTCGAAATGATCAGAAACTTCCACGAAAAACCAGAATCGGGCGGGCAGATGTCGCTTTTCGACTTCAAAAAGCCGGCACTTTACCAGGACCACGAGTATTCTTTCGAGGAGATCGCCGCATGAGCCCCGAAACACAGTACCATTTTGGTACTAAAACACCCCCAACACAGTACTATTTTAGTACTAAAAGCGATGGCGACGCTGGACCCGCAGAAAGGACCGCCGAAGCCGGCGCCGGGAGCACTCGTCGAACGCGAGGCTATGCCGGAGCGTCGGGACTGGTGGGGAGAGGAGTGTCCGGATCGTCGAGGAGAATGACCATGCATCGGCGGCC